>CAZKQR010000073.1:0-12668 GCA_964554965.1 uncultured Cytophagia bacterium
TGGAGCGGGCAATACGACGCTGAACGGACGAGGACTCGGTTGCCAGCTTTATCCGATCAGTGTGCTGGGCGATGATCTGGCTGCAGACATCATTAGCCGGGAGTTCAAACGGCGTTCGATCCACGAAGAGTTTATGGTTCGCGACAGCGGCCGGCATACCCAGTCCTACACCAAGGTGTATGCTTCGTGCTACCGTGGCCCTTATCAGCAATCGGCCCGGTTTGACCAAAAGAATTACAATCCCATCAGCGAACAGAGTGAAAGCCGGATTCGCGAAAACCTGGAAAAGGCGGCTGCCATGGTAGATGCGATCATCGTGGCGGATTACGCTGAAGTGGCAGGCACGGGCATCATCACCGATGCCCTGTATGAAGATATCCGCGCGCTGGCGAAATCCGGCCGGGTGATCATGATCGGCGATTCCCGCGAACGGGTGGGCAGTATGCGTTATTTTACCGCTATTGTGCCCAACGACGTCGAAGTGGCCATGACGCTCTATCCCAACGACTATCAGACCCGGCCTTTTCAGGATGAACAGCATGCGGCCGAATACGCCCTGGCTCTACAAAAGATGACCGCCTGTCGATATGTGATCAGCACGCGCGGAGAAAACGGCGCTCTGATCGCCGAGGCGGACGGCCGCACCACCGTGGTGCCGACGGAAAAGGCCGAGGGCGCTATCGATGTAACTGGCGCCGGCGACTGCTTTGCCGCCACTTTGGCCGCCGCTCTGGTGGCGGGATTGGACATCACTCCGGCTGTGCGTTTGGCCAACCTGGCGGCCGGTATTACAGTCAGAAAACTCAACACGACCGGTATCGCGACGCCTGATGAAATTCGGGCGGCCTATGCGGTCACCAGCAATCCGTAATACCGTTGTCGCCGCGGCAAGCGGCTGAGGCGGTTCACTTGAACAGGATGCGCACGGGCAATCCTTCGGAGGCACTAATGGACCAAATGATTCTGCAGATTTCCTGGGTGGATTGGCTGATCATCGCGATCTATTTTATTTTTGTCCTCGGGATCGGTCTTTATCTGAAAAAATACACTAAAACCGGCGAGGATTTTTTTATCGCCGGCCGCAAGAACAGCGCCTGGGTGGCCGGCATCGCTTTTTTAAGCGCCAACATGGGCGCACTGGAACTGCTCGGCATGACCGGCAATACGGTCAAATACGGAATGTTCGCCGCCCATTTTTACTGGGTGGGCGCCATCCCTGCCATGCTTTTCCTCGCCATCTATATGATGCCTTTTTATTACAGCAGCCGCATTCATTCCATACCCGGGTATTTAAAGCTGAGGTTTGACGAGAAAACCCGCGTGCTCAATGCCATCGCCTTTGCGGTGATGACCCTGCTCATGTCGGGCATCAACCTCTATGCCATGGCCCTGGTCCTGCGCACCTTTTTAGGTTGGGATTGGAATGTCTCCATGTGGGTGTCTGCCATAACCGTAGCCGCCTATGTGACCCTGGGCGGATTGCTCAGCGCCATCTTTACCGAGATCGTTCAGTTCTTTCTGATCTGGTTCGGTCTGTTCCTGGTTACCATCCTGGGCATCATCGACATCGGCGGCTGGAGCGAAATCTTTAATCGTGTTCCGGATTCCATGGGCGCTTTGTGGTCCACGTCCACGGATGCGGCCAGCAACGGCATGCAGGTAACCTGGCCGGGCATCATCCTCGGCTTAGGCTTTGTGCTCTCCTTTGGCTACTGGACTACCGATTTTCTCGTGGTGCAACGCGCTTTTTCCTCCAAGGATCTGCGCTCCGCCCGTATGACCCCGATCATCGCCTCCTTTTTTAAAATGGCATTGCCCTTTATCGTGATTTTCGCCGGCCTGGTGGCCTGGGTGCTGACCAAAGATCCCAATGCCCATTTTGCTCTGTTGCAGGAAAACGGCGTGGTCAATTATGATTCCGCCCTGCCCATGCTGATCGCCCGCTACTATCCCGAGGGTCTCATCGGGCTCGGCGTCACCGCATTGCTCGCCGGCTTTATGGCCGGACAGGCCGGAAACATCAGCGCCTTTAACACGGTGTGGACCTACGACATTTATAAATCGGTGATCAACAAAGACGCTTCCGACCGTCATTACGTCTGGATGGGACGAGCGGCCACAGTGGTCGGCATTCTCTTCAGCCTGGTAACTGCGTATTGGGCCAAGTCCGCTCCTTCGATCATGGATTATACGCAGGCGATTTTTTCCTGGGTGAATGCGCCTCTGTTCGCCACGATGCTGTTGGGCATGTTCGTGGTCTGGATCACGCCAAACGGCGCTTTTTGGGGCTTTTTGGCCGGCATGCTCTCCTCTTTCTCCATGTTCCTGGCGGTCAAGTTCAACTGGATCTCCGCCAGCGTGCTGACCCTGTCCAGAGAGGCCAGCGACATGTCGACCAATTTCTGGCGCGCCTGGTGGGCCTGGCTGATCTGCCTGGTGGTGACCGTAGGGGTGAGCCTGGTCACCAAACCCAAACCGCGGGAGGAATTGATCGGGCTGGTGAAAGGATTGACCACCATTGAAGTGGAAAAGAATCTGCCGTTTTATAAAAAGCCGGAGGTCATGGCTTTGTTCGCCATTGTGCTGTTTGTTCTTTTAAACGTCTATTTCTGGTAGAATTTCCGGCTTACGGTCCGTCATTCGATCACCGGTAATCGCAAGGAGTCCTGATCATGTCAGAGTCTAAAATGATCTCCATATGGTTTTTCGTCGGCCTGATGCTTACGGCGTTGGGATTGATCATCACCTGCATGGGCGTCTATTTTGTCTTTAATCCGGAAACGACCACGGCCATGGCCCATCTCAATCCCAGCCTGTGGTGGGGGGTGGTGATGCTGTTTTCCGGTTTGCTCTTTTTAATTCCCTCCTGGCAGAATCATCGTTCCGGTAAATAAAGGCGGGCCTGTGGCAGAAGAAACAATCCTGGTCAAGTTTCAGTCGCACTTTGGCGGTACGCCCACTGTGTTTGCCGCTCCGGGGCGCGTCAACCTGATCGGTGAACATACCGATTACAACGATGGGTTTGTATTTCCCATGGCCATCAATTTTTACACTCGGGTGGCTGTGGCTCCACGCCATGACCGGAATTTGCAGATCTGGTCCGAGACTATGCAGGAGACCATCCTCTTTTCTCTGGACAGCAATCAATCCCGGCGCAATCACTGGAGCGATTATGTGGCGGGTGTTGCCAATGAACTGGAAAAGTTGGGGGTGGTTTTACCCGGCGCGGATCTGTACATCGACAGCCAGGTTCCTGTGGGCTCTGGTTTAAGCTCTTCGGCTGCGATCGAGATGGCGACCGCCCTGGCTCTGGCGCATTCGGCCAACGCCTCGCTGGAGAAAAAAGAGTATGCTTTATTGGGACAGCGCGCAGAAAACCGTTTCGTCGGCATGAACTGCGGCATTATGGACCAGTTTATCTCCATGCACGCCGAGAGCGGCCATGCACTGATGCTCGATTGTCGCTCCCTGGATTTTTCTCAGGTTCCGCTGAAATCAGACGCGGTGCGCATTGTGGTGTGCAACTCCATGGTCAAGCATGAGCTGGCCTCATCCGAGTACAACAAGCGGCGGGCGGAATGCGAGGAGGGAGTGCGCCTGCTTTTGGCGCAGCTGCCCGGAATCACTCATCTGCGCGACGTCTCCCTGTCCCAGTTCAACCGTCTGCAGTCTGGATTGCCGGCCATCGTGGCAAAGAGATGCCGACATGTGATCAGTGAAAACCAGCGCGTTCTGAAGTCGCAGGCCTGTCTGGCTGCGAATGATCTGCCGGGTTTCGCCAGGCTGATGAACGAGTCCCACAACAGCTTGAGAGACGATTATGAGGTAAGCTGTGGGGAGTTGGACCTGTTGGTGGACCTGGCGCAATCCCACACCGCCTGCCTGGGCAGTCGCATGACCGGCGGCGGGTTCGGCGGCTGCACGGTCAATCTGGTCCGGCTGGACCAGGTGGACGCGTTCATCGAACAGATCCAATCCGCGTATTCTTTCCGCACCGGATTACATCCGCAGGTATATATCTGCACGCCATCGCAGGGTGCAGATCGTGTCGCAACGGCGCAATGATCCTGTTGCGGCATAAAAGCTGTTCCCCGCGTTTGCGCTAATCATCCATCACTTATCAAAACATGGAGGCGGTATGAAGAGGATGTTTTTGTTGGGGTTGCTCCTGGTCGCGCTTTCTTTGACCGGCTGTGCGCTGACCAAGGATTTTACCCTTACCCTGGAACGAACGTTTAATGTAAACTATAACGGAACCAGCTATGCCCTGCAGAACGACGTCGACGCCACCGATGAAAGTTCTGATTTCGACAAGTACGTCTCTGATTTGAAATCGGCCAAAATTGAAGAGGTCACCTATCTGGTGTCCAATTTTACCGGGCCGGCGACGCAGAAAATTGTCAGCGCCAAGTTGCAGGTGGGTCCCACCGATGGCTCGACCCCGACCGATATCGCCACCATGGCCGATGTGGTGCTTTCCTCCGTCGCTGCCAAAGAGCAGAAGCTGAACACCAGCGATGCGGGCGAGGAGAAGCTGGAAGACCTGCTGTTGAAAGGCGATCACCAGGCGCGCATCTATTTTACCGGCACCGCCAATCAGGCGCCGGTGAAATTCACCATCAAGTTCACCATCGAGTGCAAAGTCAAATACGAGAAAAAGCTGATCTAACTCATTTTTTGGCCAGAATCTTTTCGATCTCATCCATGGTGCGATTCATCACCGCCATCGTCTTTTGAAAGGGTTCGGCCGACGTCATATCCACACCTGCTTTTTTCAGCAGATCGATGGGATATTCCGAACCGCCGGCGGACAGGAAGGCCAGGCATTGATCCACAGCGCCTTTTTCGCCGGCGATTATTTTTTCCGCCAGAGCCGTGGAAGCGGTGAAGGAGGTCGAGTACTGATAGACGTAATAGTTGTAATAAAAGTGCGGTATAAAAGCCCACTCCACCCGGTAGAGGTCGTCGATCGAACAGACGCCGAGATCATGACCGTAGTATTTACGCACAATGTCCCCATAGATGCGGCTGAACACCTCGCCGGTGAGCGGCTCGCCTCTTTCTGCCCGCTGATGAATCGCCCATTCAAACTCTGCAAACTGGGTCTGCCGAAAAACCGTCCCCTTGATGCCATCCAATTGGTTCATTAGCAACGAAAGCCGGACTTGGTCGTCCTTGATCTTTTTAAGCTGTTGATCGATCAGCAACGCTTCGTTCAAGGTCGACGCCACTTCAGCGACAAAGATCGAATAGGACGCCGTTGGATACGGCTGAGTTTTATTCGACAGGTAGCTGTGCATGGAATGGCCCAGTTCATGAGCCAGGGTGGACACATCGTTGTATTGGCCGTTGTAGTTCATCAGGATATAAGGGTGTACATCGTACGAGTCGCCGTTGCTGTAGGCGCCGGACCGCTTGCCGGTGGTGGGATACACATCCACCCAGCGTTCATTGAACGCACGCTCGATGACCTTGCCGTACTCTTGGCCCAGCGGCTTGAGCGCCTCTTGGATCATGGTCTGAGCCTGTTCGATCGAGTACTCCAAGTCGAGGCCCGGGACCACCGGCACATAGAGGTCAGAGTATTTAAGCTGGTCCACCTTGAGCATTTTTTTGCGCAGGTTGAGATAGCGGTGAAAGGTGGGCAGATGATCGTTCACGTTTTTGATCAAATTGAGATAGACCGCCTCAGGGATGTTGTTTTCGTCCAGAGAAGCGGCCAGGGTATTGGGATAGTTGCGCGCCCGGCTGTAAAACAGATCCTTCTTGATCTGGCCGTTGAGCGCGGCTCCCAGGCTGCGTTGGAACTTTTCCAGTCCGGTGAAAAAAGCCTGAAACACTTTTTCCCGGTCCTGGCGGTTCGCATAGGCGCGATACCGTTGATAACCGGCCTGGTCCACCAGCACCGTGCTGCCGTCCGACAGCGTAACCTGGGGATACGGCAATTCGGCGTTGCTGAACAGAGAATAGATGTTGTAAGGGCTTTCGGCCATGAGTCCGGCTTCGGCGATCAATTTTTCCTCTTTTTCTGACAGCTTGTGCTCGTTGCGCCGGAACAGGTCGAGCAGATACATTCTGTATTCCCTCAAGCCCGGTTCCTGAGTGATCATGGCCTCAACCGTTTGCCGGCCCAGCTTGAGGATCTCGGGCTCGAGAAAAGCCGTCTGCGTTTGCAGATCGGTAAAGATCTGCGACATCTCCTGCCGCATGGCCGTACAACCGGCATCGCGCGTGTCCTGATCTGATTTCATGCTGCTATAGTTGGCCAGCCGCACCAGTTCTTTGCTGATCCCGCTGACGATTTTGAGACCTTGCAGCAACCCCGCCGGTGTGGACAGTTTTCCCTTCAAAGCGGAAAGCGCCGGTATCTGGGCCGCATAGTGATCCTTCTCTTTTCTCCATGTGTCATCCGTAGCGTAGAGATCCTGTAAATTCCAGGTGTAGCGGAGGGGAACCGCAGCGCGATCTCGCGTTTGCGACTGCAGCAGTCCAGCGCTTAAAAATGCGATCATGATCATAACCTCAAATGTTTTTTTCATAACTACTCCTGTTGGCAAGTCTGTTGTAAATTTAACACTCGACCGCCAATTTAGCAACAGATTTATCCCTTGACATTTTTTAAAATTCCCCCTACTTTCATGCCGGATGCGCCCGCCGCCGGGCAGGCCTCTTTCATGACTGGTTATTCATTATGAGGTTTTTATATGGACTTGCAGCAGCTGGTTTTCGGTAAATTAGGGGATGGCCGCGAGGTACAGCACTTTATTCTTGCCAACAACAACGGCCTTACGGCTCAAATCACCAATTATGGCGGTATTCTCATCGCTCTAAACAGGCCCGACCGCTCCGGCCGCATCGACAACGTGTGTCTCGGGTTCGATGACTTTCAGGGCTATCTGGGACGCCACCCCTATTTCGGCGCCCTGGTGGGCCGTTGCGCCAACCGGATCGCGCACGGCTCCTTTGAGATTAATGGCCGCCGTTATCAATTGGCCTGCAATGAAAAGGGCATCACCCATCTGCACGGCGGTGTGCTGGGATTTGATAAAAAACTATGGGACGCTGAACCGTTCACCAGTCGGAAGCAGGCCGGGGTCACGCTCAGCAGCTTCAGCCCGGACGGGGAAGAGGGGTATCCCGGAAATCTGCACGTGGTCGTGACCTATACGCTGAATGAAACAAACGAATTGCTGATCGACTATCAGGCCACGACGGACTGGACCACGCCGGTCAATCTGACCAATCATGCCTATTGGAATTTTTCCGGCGCCGGCCGATCGAACATCCACCATCATGAATTGATGCTCAATAGCCCAAGTTATCTGCCGGTGGACGAAAACTTGCTGCCAACCGGCCGGATCGCTTCGGTGTTCAACACGCCGTTCGATTTTACCGTGGCTAAAAGGATCGGGCAGGATATCGAGGCGGTCGGAGGGTATGATCACTGTTTTGTCATTGCGCGGGCCCACACGGGCCTGGTGCCGACCGCCCGGGTGGTGGATCCGGCCAGCGGCCGCGGCATGGAGGTGTGGACCACCATGCCGGGCGTGCAGTTGTACACCGGCAACTTTCTCGATAACCTGCAGGGCGCCGGTGGCGCTGTGTATCAGAAGCAGAGCGCCCTCTGCCTGGAGACGCAGTTTTTTCCTGATTCGCCGCACCACCGCTCCTTTCCATCCTGCCTCCTTTATCCGGGCAAATCCTATCACCATGCCACGGTTCACAAATTTTTTATCGAACCTTAACCGCCAGCACCCTTCGTTGAAAAGGAAAAAACATGGAAAAAAACACAGCCCTGGTTATCGGCGTTGATTATGGCACTGATTCGGTGCGCGCCCTGATCGTCGATGCCGCGGATGGTCGTGAGATCAGCAGCGAGGTTTTTTACTATCCCAGATGGCAGGCCGGCCTTTATTGCGATCCCATGAAGAATCAGTTTCGTCAGCACCCCTTGGATTACATCGAAGGAGTGCAGGCAGCGGTGACCGGCGCTCTGAAGAAAGCCCCTGCCGGCACAGCGGCCAAAGTGAGAGGATTGTCCCTCGACACCACAGGCTCTACGCCCTGTGCGGTGAACCAACAGGGCGTCCCGCTGGCCTTGACGCCGGCCTTCGCAGAAAATCCCAACGCCATGTTTGTGCTGTGGAAGGATCATACCGCGGTCAAGGAGGCGGAGGAGATCAATCATCATGCCCGCACCTGGGGCGGAGAAGACTATACCCAATATGAGGGCGGCATCTACTCCTCCGAATGGTTCTGGTCCAAGATTCTGCATGTGCTGCGGGCTGATCACCAGGTGGCTGAGGCCGCTTTTTCCTGGGTGGAACATTGCGACTGGCTGCCGGCCCTGCTGTGTGGCGACACCAATCCACTGACGCTGAAGCGCAGCCGCACAGCGGCAGGGCATAAAGCCATGTGGCACGCCTCCTGGAACGGCTTGCCATCCGAAACGTTTTTAGCCGGACTGGATCCAAAATTGAAGGGATTGCGCAGCCGGCTGTATACCGAGACCTTTACCGGCGAGGCGCCGGTCGGCACTCTGTCGGCCGAATGGGCCCAGCGCCTGGGGCTTTCGCAAAGAGTGGTGGTGGGCGTCGGCGCTTTTGACGCTCATTACGGCGCTGTGGGCGCCGAGATCGAACCCAACCTGCTGGTCAAAGTCATGGGCACTTCCACCTGCGACATGATCACCTGCGAAATTCCCAAGACCGGTGAGAAACTGGTCCGCGGCATCTGCGGACAGGTCGACGGCAGCATCATTCCCGGCCTGCTGGGGTTGGAAGCCGGACAATCCGCCTTCGGCGACATTTACGCCTGGTTCAGGGATCTGTTGATGTGGCCGATGGAGAACGTTTTGATGGCCGTGGCCGATTGCGAAGAGTCGGCCAAGCGAAATCTGGTAAAGAAAATCGAGGAGCGGTTGATTCCGGAGTTGAGCCTGGCCGCGGAAAAGATCGCGATCGAGGATTCGACGGTGCTGGCCCTGGATTGGATGAACGGCCGCCGGACGCCGGATGCGAATCAGGCTCTCAAAGGTGCGCTGATCGGCCTGACCCTGGGCAGCGATGCGCCGCGTGTTTTCCGTGCGCTGGTGGAGGCCACCGCCTTTGGCTCGAAAAAGATCATCGAACGGTTTATTCAGGAAGGTGTGCGCATCGACGGCGTCATCGCCTTGGGCGGCATTGCGAAAAAATCGCCGTTCGTCATGCAGGTGACCGCGGACGTGCTCGCCATGCCCATCAAGGTGGTGGCCTCTGAACAGGCCTGCGCACTGGGAGCGGCCATGGCCGCCGCTGCCGCCTGCGGAGTGCATCCATCGATCCAGGGTGCGCAGAAAGCCATGGGCAGCGGTTTTGAAAAAGTTTTTGAACCGAATCTGAACAACAGCCGAAAATATCAGGATCTGTACGCCCGCTACAACGCATTAGGGCAAGTGATTGAAAAGCAGTTCACAACCGAGTGAACCAACCAGGAGTGCCAAATATGAAAAACGTGCCTGTGGTTAAATTGGGAATCGTTGCGGTCAGCCGGGACTGTTTTCCGCTCGAGCTGTCCATCCGCCGCCGCCGGGCTGTGACTGCTGCTTGTCTGAAGAAAAAGATCGACATCGTCGAATGTGAAAAAACCGTAGAGAACGAGAACGATGCCCTGCTGGCTCTATCGGAAGCAAGGGATAAAGGAGTGAACGCGCTGGTCGTGTTCCTTGGCAATTTCGGCCCCGAAGGTCCCACCAGTCTAATGGCCCAGCGATTCGATGGGCCGGTGATGGTCGCTGCGGCGGCTGAAGAGAGCCAGAACGATCTGATCCAGGGGCGCGGCGATGCCTACTGCGGCATGCTGAGCAACTCTTATAACAACGGATTGCGCAAGCTGCGCGTTTATGTGCCCGAGTACCCGGTCGGCGACGGCGAAGAGGTGGCAGAGATGATCAGCGAGTTCGTGCCGGTGGCACGAGTGCTGCTGGGCATTAAGGGGCTCAAGATTTTCTCTTTTGGTCCGCGGCCGCAGGATTTTCTCGCCTGCAACGCGCCGATCAAGCCCCTGTACGATCTGGGCATCGAAATCATGGAAAACAGCGAGCTGGATCTCTATGATATCTGTCAGGCGGCTAAAGCGGATCCCCTGGTCAAGACCACCATGGAATCCATGTCCAAAGAACTGGGCGCGGGCAATACCTATCCCGAGTTGATCGAACGCTTAGCCTCGTATGAGGTGGCGCTGCGCCGTTTCATGGAAAAACATCTCGGCGCCAGCCGGTTCGGCATCTTTGCCAATAAATGCTGGCCTTCTTTTCAAAAATACTTTGGCCATGTGCCCTGTTTTATCAACGGACGGCTGGCCGCAGAGGGCATTCCGGTCTCCTGTGAGGTGGACATCTACGGCGCGTTGTCGGAATACATGGCCGCTTGCGCGACTCTGCAGCCGCCGACCCTTTTGGACATCAACAACACCGTGCCCAAAGATATGATCCAGGCCAACCGGGCGCACATGAAGGAGTATAAGCCGACTGATCTGTTCATGGGGTTTCACTGCGGCAATGTCAGTTCCGGTTGCATGATCAAACCGAGCATTCAGCATCAATTGATCATGCATCGGTTGCTGGAACCTGACAAGCCGCCCACGATCACCCGCGGCACGCTGGAAGGCCGCATTCAGGTTGGCCCGATCACCCTCTTTCGCCTGCAGTCAACGGCAGATACGCAATTGAGATCCTATCTGGCCCAGGGCGAGGTGCTGGATATAGATCCGCACTCTTTCGGCGGCATCGGCGTGTTCGCCGTCCGGGAGATGGGCCGGTTTTACCGGCATGTGTTGATCGGAAAACGGTTCCCGCATCACACGGCAGTGGCCTTTGCTCATGCCGGCAAGGCGCTGTTCAGCGCCGTCAAGGTGCTGGGTGTGGAGGATGTGTCCTACAATCAACCGGCGGGTCAACGTTATGCAGACGAGAATCCGTTTTGACGGAGAATCGGCCGAATAGACCGCCGGAACAGGCGGAGATGCAAGGAAGGAGTTTTAGGTGAAAAAAAATGCAGGCTGGATGCTTGGCCTTCTACTGTTGTTGTGCCTCGGATGCACTGCGCAAAAGCCGGCCACGACCCAGGCGCTTACAGGACTGGATCCGGCGCGGTTCAGCGCGCGGATCGATGGAAAAACGGCAGCCCTTTATTTTCTCCACAATCAGTCCGGCTTGCACATGGCGGTGACCAACTATGGCGCCCGGGTGGTGGCCCTGCTGACGCCTGATCGCAAGGGCCGTTTGGACGATATCGTTCTCGGATTTGACTCGCTGCACGGCTATCTGGACAGCCAGGAGCCGTATTTTGGCGCTGCGATCGGACGCTACGGCAACCGGATTGCGGACGGACGCTTTACGTTGAACGATCGAACCTATCAGCTGGCGCGCAATAACAACGGCCAGTCCCTGCACGGCGGCCCCAAGGGCTTTCATAACGTGATTTGGGACGCCCAACCGGCCGGCAGCGATCAGCTGGTGCTGAGATATGTTTCCCACGACGGTGAGGAGGGGTACCCGGGCAATCTGACGGTGGAAATGAAGTACAGTCTGACGGCGGATAATGCCTTTCGCATCGAGTACACTGCGACCGCAGACCAACCCACCGTGCTGACTCTGACGCACCATTAAATTTTCAACCTGCACGGCGCCGGCAACGGCACGATCAACGATCACGAATTGATGATTTATGCAGATCGGTACACTCCGGTGGATTCTGTGCTGATCCCAACCGGGGAGCTGGCGTTGGTGGAAGGCACAGCCATGGATTTCCGCACGGCCACCCCGATCGGCGCCCGCCTGCAGGCTGAATATGATCAATTCAAGCTGGCGAGAGGGTATGACCACAATTATGCGCTCAATCGCACCGCGGCCTCCGGCTTGCAGCCGGCGGCGCGAGTGTACGATCCGGTCTCAGGACGGGTGATGGAGGTGTTTACTACAGAACCGGGCCTGCAATTTTATGGCGGAAATTTTCTCAACGGGGACCAGGTCGGCAAGGGCGGCAAACCCTATCTGTTTCGCACCGCATTGTGTCTGGAAACGCAGCATTTTCCGGATTCCCCCAACCAGCCGCAGTTTCCCTCTGTGGTGCTGAATCCAGGCGATACCTATCATCATATCTGCGAATACAAGTTTTCCGCTCAGTAATCTCTGTAGAAGCAGGGTTCGCTGAGCGGCCCTCAGGGCCGCGGCAAGGTGCGGCCGCGTGCGCGGCCTGATCACTTTACGCCGATCGATCGTAGGACTTTGCAGATCGCCGCGACATTGGCGCTGCACAGGGTGAACATCGCCCTTCATAATCAGGTTAGAATTTCTATATTTTATCGTTATACATACATAAACAATGCATTTTCATAAGTATCTGTGATATTGTGGTTCAAGGCAATTATGCAAAGAATAGTTTTAATTTATATCGATTATTAATTAAGCAATAAACCAGTTTTAATATTATTTAATTCAAGGATGATCAATAATGTTCAACAAAAGAGGCATTTTAGGTGGATCTAGAAAATATTCTCGTGAATTTTTTCAAACTTTATGTAATGATCTAACTCAAAGTGGTTTTGATGATATTAAAATACTATTACCACATAATATTGTTAAATTAGAAAATTCTATTATAACAGTTGATGAACTTCTTAAACGAGAA
>CAZKQR010000073.1:12678-14170 GCA_964554965.1 uncultured Cytophagia bacterium
CGAGAAAGAAATTATCCTTCTCTAATCCTTAAAGCAATATCTACATCAAGGAATGAAACTTTTAAAATTTTATTTATTAATAAAAATTCTAATTCTGTCTTCGCCGATGATACGTTTCCCAATGCACAAAGTGAACCTCCTCAATTATATTTTCAATCGCCTGATCCTGGTCGAGCTTATTCTGTTTATAATTTTTTTCATGATTATTTAACAAAATCTAGTTTATTACCTTATTTTGTTTCATTTTTATCAGGCATTTTATCTTTTTTAGTTCTAATTTTTGAAATCGTCTTATTTTTTTCTACAAGGAAAGGATTGTTGATTCATTGGGGCATTAAAACCATTTTGGGGGACATTGCTATATTTATTATAGCGCTTTTTTTACTATTTCAGTATCATGCATCACCTCGGGGGTTATGGATTAAGCCTAAAAGGGAATTACGTGTATTTTACCTTTTAAATATGGCTCTTCATGGTGAATACAAGGATAATCCACTCATTTCATTGATATTTTCTATTGTAGGTTCAATTTTAGCAACTCTCCTATTACAATGGATAGGAGTAATTCAATAGTCGTCGGAAATTGGGTAAGTCTGGCATTCTTTTAAAGTATAATAACTTCTATTATTTTCAATTTCTAGCACAGGTGTGTAGCCGACCTTCGCCGCCAATCGGCATAGCAGTAGTATTCACAATAGAAAGTAATGTCGCTTTAGCAACTTCATTTTATTCGGCTCGGCGGCTAACACGTCCGAGTTCGGCGAATCGGCATCACGAGGACCTTCCGGTTCCCTCGCCGTTGCAGGGTGTATCAGAGAATCCTTTTTTTTCCGACATCCCACAGGCGAACCAATACCACCCCATGCCGCGGCACGGTAGCGGTGAAGCCGGCATCGAACAGTCCCAGATCCTTATGGCGCCAAACATCCCGAACGATTTTTTTTCCCTTTAATCCGCACTGCGGCCAGCCGGCGGTGATTCGAACCGCTTGCTCGCCGCCGTTGCACAGGCCGATGGCTGTGGACCCGTCCGCCATCTCTTTAACCATCAGAAAGGTATTCGGGCTGAGAGAATCAACCCTGGCGCACAGGCCGAGCGGATCCTGATTGATCTCGATCACTTCCGGATTGCACAGCACATTGAGGGTGAGTTCATCCATCCTGTTCAGGTCCCCGCTGTAGAACAGGGGGGAGGCCATGAGGGACCACAGCGACATAAAGGCGTATTGTTCATCCGCTGAGAACGGACAGGGCTCGGGTTCGCCGGCGGTGCGGGCGTTGCCGACATAGCCGATCTGGATGTAATCGGGATCATTCCAGCTGCCGGGTTTAGACCAGGCGCGATGCTCTGCATTTTTTAAGGCTACCTGGAAAATGCGGTTCAACTCATAGCCCAGATCGCCGGCGGTGCGCCAACAGTGTCCGCCCACCTGGCTGCCCCATTGCCACACTTCGCCCATGCCGTATTGGCACAGGTTCAATACGATATCCCG
>CAZKQR010000074.1:0-14056 GCA_964554965.1 uncultured Cytophagia bacterium
GCTCTGATAGGTCCATTGCGACAGATGGTGCCAGCCCCTGCCCCGGGCGAACACGGATAAACCGTTCTCCGCGATCTGATCCGAACGATGCCGGCTTTTCTGCTTGCCGGTTGCGCCGTAGGAGGCCACCTCGACGTCGCGGAACTGAAGACCGCTGTTCACCTGCATTCGCACGCCCTCGGCCAGCCGGTAGCTGAGCCGGTTGACAAAGCCCTTGTTCTCTTCGCGCAGGCTTTCAAAATCTCCGAGCACCGAGGTATAGTTGTCGTTGCGGCGGCGGTTGCCGAAAAACCGGAGCGTATCGGCAGTGCCGGGCGCAAACGCCTTGGCGATCTGATAGCCCACGGCGTTGTTGAGGTTTCGGCGATCGCGAAACCGGTCCTCCATGAGCGCGAGGGTCAGCGTGTTGCGATAGCTCGATAGATCCCACTCTCTCGCCGCCCCGTCCAGCTGATAGGACAGGCCGTAATCGCGGCGATCAAAGCGATAATCCCATTTCGGGCCGGCCGTGCTTTTGATCTCGAGCCGCGGCGAGGGACGGTAATGAAAACCCAGCTGCCCGCTGTGGGTGTGAATGTCGGTGTTCAGCCCCGTCTGCCGGTCCATAAAGGAAATCGACTGCGCCGTTGCGATCAGCTGCCAGGCCGCCGAGACGCGATAGAGGGCGTCGACCGACACGCTCTGGTCGTCCTTCCATTTCTGATCAGTGGACAGTTTAAGCATGTCGGAGCGAAAGCCCCCGGCAAGGAAGAGTTCGAGACGCGGATGGACCGGAATCCGTTTGCCCACATCCCACTGCCAGAGGTAGGTGTTGAGCTCATGACGGAACTGCGTCCGGCTGCCCTCGAGGTGCCTGGCCGTCAGCCCCATTTGCGGCCACGCTGAAGAACCGCAGAGCATGAAGAGCCAAAATCCTGCTGCAGCGAACCGCCATGTCAAACTGTGTCGACTCAAGGATTAGGCGTTCCATCGTTAGCTTGTAAGCCGGCTGCTATGGCTGCCGCCGGCCCGGCTGAACCGGCCTCCCGCGATCAATAAAAATGCCATCACCGTGCAGGAATGTGATGGCATAGGCGTAGGGCTCCGGCCGCAAACCCATCCTGACTACGGTTGAACCTGGATGATGATTTCGTCCTTGTGTCCGAGACCGGATTCCTTGCGGGCTTCCATTTGGATGCGCTGGCTGTCCTTGGACAAACCGGCCGCCTGTTCATTGAGCCATTTACGTTTTTTCTTTTCCAGCTCGATTTTACTCTGCAGGTCATGCCCCTGTTTCCACAAGCGCACCTGGGCGTAGAAACCGGAGCCGCCGGCGACAAAGACGTAAAAAAAGAGCAGAGCGGCGATGATGAGGTACTTTTTTCGGTTCAAGTCCAGAAGGCCGGCCGGTAAAAACCGGCCAAGCCCGGAGGCGCGGCGCACCTTCCAAGACGGTACAGACGACATGGCCATCCTTTCTCCATGCCGAAGAGCGTTATCCCCTCGCATGATCCTGGCTGCTGGTTATCCGGCCCGGTCCAACGATGGACCGGGCCTTGTGATCTAGCGTTTCTTCACCACCGACATGCCGGCAAAGCGGGCGACCTCGCCCAGGCTCTCTTCGATGCGCAGCAGTTGATTGTATTTGCAGATGCGATCGGTGCGGCAGGCGGAACCGGTCTTGATCTGGCCGGCGTTGGTGGCCACCACCACATCGGCGATGGTGCTGTCTTCGGTTTCACCGGAACGATGCGAAACCACTGCGGTGTAGGAAGCGGCTTTGGCCATCTCGATGGCATCGAGGGTTTCGGTCAGAGTGCCGATCTGGTTCAACTTGATCAGAATCGAGTTGCACACGCCCATGTCGATGCCGCGTTTCAGCCGCACCACGTTGGTGACGAACAGATCATCGCCCACCAGCTGGATCTTGTCGCCCAGCTTTTCGGTCATCAGTTTCCAGCCGCCCCAATCATCCTCCGCCATGCCGTCTTCGATGGAGATGATGGGATATTTTTCCACCAGCTTGGCGTAAAAATCGACCATCTTGGCCGGGGTCAATTTCTTCCCTTCGCCTTTGAGATTGTACATTTGGGTCTTTTTATCGAAAAACTCGGAGCTGGCCGGATCCAGGGCGATAAAGACCTGCTTGCCGGGTTTATAGCCGGCTTTGGTGATGGCTTCGACGATCACCTGCAGCGCCTCTTCATTGGATTTCAGATCCGGAGCGAATCCGCCTTCATCGCCCACGGAGGTGTTCAGCCCTTTTTTCTTCAACACCGCTTTAAGGCTGTGGAACACCTCGGTGCCCATGCGCAACGCTTCGGCAAAGCTCGAGGCGCCGGCCGGCATAACCATAAACTCCTGCAGGTCCACGTTGTTGTCCGCATGCTTTCCGCCGTTGAGGATGTTCATCATCGGGACCGGCAGAACCTTGGCGTTGACGCCGCCGATGTACTGATAGAGCGGCAGTCCGAACGCCTCGGCCGCGGCCTTGCACACCGCCAGCGATACGCCCAGTGTGGCGTTGGCGCCCAGTTTGGCTTTGTTCGGCGTGCCATCCACCTCTAGTAAAATCTTGTCGACTAGTACTTGATTGGTCGCGTCCTCACCGATGATGTCGTTGGCGATGATGTCGTTGACATTTTTCACCGCCTGCTGAACGCCTTTGCCCATGTAGCGTTTGGCGTCGCCGTCGCGCAATTCCACAGCTTCGTGCTCGCCGGTGGAAGCTCCTGAAGGGATGGCTGCGCGGCCGAGAGCGCCGCCCTCTAACGCCACGTCCACTTCAATGGTGGGATTACCGCGTGAATCGAGAATTTCGCGGGCGAAAACATCGACAATCGTAGTCATGAAACCTCCTGAAGAATGATGTTAAGGATAGCTGAAAAGGATATAACTTTTTCACGGTCATACAAGCGATGCCCCCAGCCATGCCAGAAGAGCGCCGCTGAGAGCGGCCAACACGTTCACCACATCGTTGTTCATCCACCGGGCGCCGCCGACCAACCGGGTCGCCTCGCCGCCGCAGTGAACTTTTTTCTCCGTCGCCTTGCCGCATCGGTCGCAGACAAAACGGGCCTGCACCGTGGCGCCCAACAGACTGTCGACCAGACTGGCGAGAAAGCCGGCGGACATCATGATGAGAAAGGCCGTGCCCGTACGTCCGGCCAACACCGCCGCCGGCGCCAGTCCGACGCTCAGGCCGGCTAAAACCAAACTGCCCAGCGCCGCGCCCAGCGTGCCAACGAACGAAAGACCGCCCGAGGTGCCCGGCGCGACGGGTTGAAACGTCAAAATGGATCGCGGCGAAGATTTGGACAACAACCCCAGCTCGGTCGCCCACGTGTCCGCGGTCACCGCTGCCACCGAAGCGCCGTAGAGCAGAAAAAGAACCGGCGCAGGATTAAAATGCCATATCAACAGAATTATGCCGGCCACCCCGCCATTGGCCAACACCTGCGCGGCATCCCGGCTGCCGCTCTTTTCAATCAAGCCGCTGTAACGCTGTTTGGCTTTTTTCCCCAATCCGGACAACAGACTGGAGAGAATAAAAAACGTCAAAATCGGCAGGGCGAACATCCAGCGACCGCTGCCAAAGATGAGCACGCCCAGCAGAAACATCGTCACCGCACCGCCGGCGGTGAGAAAGCGCAGCCGCACAGAAACACACGCCAGCAGCAGCGACAATCCCACTCCGAGCAAAAAGCTATTGGCCTGCACAGCGGGATGAGAGATCAAATAATGCAGCACGAAGGCGCTGCCCAAAGGCACGGTGAGATTGTCTGATCCGCTGAAGGAGAGCGCTTCACACGCCGTAGCAACCAGCGCGGCAGCAACCGCCATCAGCGCCAACCGCCAACAGCTGTGCGGCAGGGACAACAAAAAACACAAGCCGAACAACGCGATGACCAGGCTCACCACAAACATCGTGATGGAGCCCTGCAACGTTTTCGCCTCCGCTCCAAAGCGGTAGACTCTGGGCCGTCGCGCCCGCCTGCCCACCAACGCGGCAGCCGCATCCGCCACCGCCATGATCACCATCGCGATAATGATCACACCGCGATAGTCCTCCCACAACCATAACAACAGCACCAGAAAAGCCAAAGGATAAAACACCGTGCCCAATGTTGGCCGCAGCGTATCGTGCAAGCCGCTGAGCCAGCCATAGCGCAAAGCCACTATATTGAAACCGACAAAGAACAGGGCGATCGTCACCAACGGCCATTTCGATTCTAGAACAAGACACCCCGCAGCCACAAGCAGTCCTGTCGCCATGTGCACCAGCTTGCGGGTAAATTCCTGCCGGCTGGGATAGCTTTTGCGCACCAGTTCAGCGGCAGCCATCACCAGCAGCAATAAAAAACCGAGTATCGCGACTCGGCCTGCGTCAGAATCCGGCACCAGCGCTGCGACCATTTGTCCTGTGAAGGCGTCCATGTAGCTATTATGTAGTAATATTTACAATTAAAATCAACTTTTATTTGAGGGCCTGCACCAAGGCACACTATATATTGTGGTATGCACGGCTGCAGAGCCGATATAGAATTTGCCCACAAGTTATCCACACAAGCCGGTGAAAAAAGTCACTTTTTTCTTGAAAAAACCCCGTGCAACAAAGCAAAACACCTGATCCGCGCCAAAAAATGGCCCGTCTGCAGCCCCGTCGGTGAACGAGAAACAACAAATTTATTATAAATAATGAATTATAAATTGCAGGTTATGACGATTTTTAAAAATATCCTGCGTTTCATGGAGGCGGCTCACCGCCGGGCGGCTGACTCGGGATTTTAGCGGATGAGTATTTGTTCATTTTTCTTACAAGTTATCCACAGCTGTAGGGCCGCTGTCCGCCGCAGGCGACAAAAGCGGGGAAAGTTCATCCCCATGTTCCTGAATAGAGAAGGGCTTCTGATAATCAGCGGCATGCGTTAGCACCTTCAGGGCCTGTGCTAACGCACGAGAACCGCTTTACCGATGGCCTCGGTCTTCTCCCCCTGTGCAGAGGCGCTGACTTTATACAGGTAAACGCCGTTGGCCGGACGGTCGCCGTCCGCATCGCGTCCGTCCCAGGGGATCGCGGTAAAACCGGCTGCGGTATCGCCGTTCTCCAGTTCACGGATCATCCGCCCGGACACTGTGTAGATCCGCACTGAAACAGTTGCAGGCTGCGTCATTAGGAAGGTGATCTGCGTGCCATCGGCAAACGGATTCGGATAATTCATCACCTGCAGCAGTTTGAGATCCGATTCAACGCGGAATTCATCCCGTTCATGGGTCGAGTTACCGCCGGTATCGGACAACAACACCTCCAAGTAATGATCGCCGTCGGTTAAAACGGGTGTGAAAAGCAAAACCGCTGCAGCGCCGGCCGACGGCGTCTGCCAGTGCAGAACCGGTGAAGGCTCGTTGTGGTTCATCCGTATGCCGTCCAGCCAGACGGTGATGCGCGACGTGTCCGGTGGAGTTGGACTATTGTCAAAAGCAGAGATCAGGATTTCCGGTCTCGCGGCCACCAGGTCGCCGCTGACGATCTTGCGATCATCGTAGGTGATGAGCACCTGCGGAGCAGTGGTGTCTGGACGGACATAGACTGTGGCGGTGACCGTGTTGTTGGTTTCCAGCACCTCATTGATCTGATCGCCTGGATCGACAGTCACCAGCAGCGTGCGCAATCCGGATCTAATTCCAGCGGTCCATTTTTGCTGTACCGTCCAAAAGCTGTCCGCTGCCAACGGTTCGTTGCGCAACAGACGGGCAAAAGTCCGATAGCCCACGCTGGAATCATACTCTTGAAATAAAACCGCCACGCTGTCCGCCGATTGCAGACCAAGGTTGTGGATGTGCAGGGTCATCGTAACCGTGTCTCCCACCAGAACGGTATCTCTGCTTTGGGTCAGCACCGCCGGTGCGACGGCCAGATCCGGCGCCGGCAGAAAGCGAACTTGCCATTGCTTCAGCGTCGGCGTGACGCGGCCATCCAATGTTCCCAATCTGGCCTGCAGGTGAATTCTGGGATAGAGGCCAGCCGGTAAATCGGCGAGATCCAGCTCATGCGAGACGGCGCGTGAGCGCAGCAACGTGTCCACCTGTCCGCTGTTTTTATTGGTTGCCCACAGGACCATTTCCAGCCAGGTGGAATCCGGCACGGTGGCATCCCATACGATTCGATCCCATCGTTTCGCCGGACCGATGGCAGCGGATTGCAGCCAACCTGTTTCGCTGTGCAGCCGCAGAGTGTCTAAAACGACTGCTTCCACCCGGCTGTCGCTGGCCTGATAATGCTCGAACACCTGCTCTGCCGTCGCTCCTTTAAAACCGATGAACGCCCAGGAATCGCGGAATTGAACCAGCCGGGATAGCCGGCTGCCGAGGGATTCCAGTGCGCGATGGAACCTTTCCTGTTCGCCTACATAGCCGTCATCGCTGATGGCGATCAGCACCAGTTGGTTCTGTTTTATATTTTCCAGAAACTCGGCCATCGCCGTAACAGCGGCCGCATCGCCGTAGGTATCGAACCGCCGGGTGGCGATCACGCGGGCGCTGTTGCGGTCCAGCACCACCACGTTGTAGCCGCGGCCGGTGGTCATCAGCGTCTCGCCGTCCATGGCGATGACGGCGTAATGACCGGCTGAAAACCCGGCCGACTGCACCAACAGCGGCAGTGAACGCACATTCAGTTGAACCCCCCGGTCACCGCCCTGCACGTTGTGCCGGCCGGCGCTTTCCGCGTCCTGCGTCAGCTCCTGTCGCCATCCGGACCATGAACGGCTGCTGCTGAAAAAACGGCCGTTCAGCACAGGGTGTTCGTCCGGATAGGCGGGATCGCGCGCCTGCCAATAATAGAGCTGATCCACGGCCAACGCTCCGGGCGACCAGACGATCGCCAGAGGTTGGGTGGACAGCGGCCCCGAGCTGCGCCGCATCGGGCTGGTGAACGAGGCGGTGGTGTCGACCAGAAACTCGATCCTTTGATCCGCCGCCGCAGCGATCTGCGGATTTTGAATCTTAATTTTCACCGAATCAAACGGGATCATGGCACGGTCCTGCGGCGCAATCAGAAGCATGCGGCTGGACAAGACCGTCACCCGCCGCTCCTGCCGGTTATTGTTTTCATCGGCCTCGCGGATTTTATCCGCGCCGTCCAAGACCACTTGAATATCCACTGCGCCGGTCATGTCGCGCAACGGCCAGACCACGGTGGTCGAGTCGACCAGTCCCAACGGCGGTTGCAGTACAGAACGGACAAAGGAGCGGCCCAGGATCGGATGCTGAACACTGATGGACGCCGCGACGCTGTCCTTGGTCGCTAAACCATAGTTGCGAATGCGCAGCAGAATTTCGGCGGTGGAATCCGCCTCGCTGGGCGTTTCGGGACGGATCTGAATATCATCCGGCGTCAGGGTCAAGTCCGGCTCGGTCGGCAGCGCCAATCGGGTCGCCGGATCGCCCAAAAAATTGTACTGCAAAAGCATGTCGCGGATGTGTTGACTGCTGCCAAATGCGCTCCACAGATCGATCTTGGCTTCATCCACGAGGCGGCCGAGCACGCGAACCGAGTCGCGCGTGGCTTTGGGCAAAAGCATGCGCAGAAAGGCGTAATCTTCATACGAATAGCCCCAGCCGGAGGTGCCGAGAAAAGCGATGGCGCCGCGGCCGCCGGCGAGAAGAAAATTCTCGCCAAAGCTGACCTGATCCGGCTGGGCGAAACGGCCGGTGTGACAGGTCATGGAGGTGATAAAGGGGTAGCGCGGCGCGTTCTCCAGCAGATCGATGTCCGCATTGTGGAACATCAGGTCCCAGGTCCGGCTGGCCGCGTGGCCGATGAAATTGGCCCACACGGTGCCGCTGTTCAGAGCCGCCATGATCGCATCGCGGTTCTCGCCTTCGATGAAATCGAGGGAAGTTTTGTGAATCTGTACGCCGCGGCCGCTGACCGGCGCCGGCGTGACAAAATCTTTCTGCAGCGCAGCGGATTGGCCGCGAAAAGAGGCCTGATCGAGAATCGTAAATCCGCCGCTGATCAATAAAAACTCTTTTTTCCAGGCAGCCGAGGGCGTGGCCTCATAATCGATGAGCTTCTGCACGATCCCTTCTGCTTCGGCCACGGTCTCCACAGGCCAGCGGCCAATGGACAGATCGGGCAACAGGTCGCTCTCGCCGTCCAGACAGGCAAACCACAGATCGCTGACCGGATTGCCGTAAGCAGGGATGTAATTGTTCTGTCCCAATTTGCCGTAATGGTAGTGCGGATCCCAAGAGGCATCGCCCAGCAGCAGCACATAGGCCGGCCGCGGCGGCGTCCAGTTTTCATAGGCGTGTTGAAGAAAAGACTTGATCGCCTGAGGACCGGACAGGCCATAGCTGAAGGAATCATACACCTCATCGATCCCTACCACCGCAGTACGAAAGCTGTTGTGTTGCGACCGGTATTCAGCGATGTGGTTGGCGGCGGATGTAAACAGAGGATGCGTGATGACGATATAATCAGCGCCAAAAGAAGAATCGGTCAGATCTCTGCCACGGTACGCCAGACTGCGCAGGGGCGCCCGGACTGCGGTGGAATCGAACACCACCACCTTACCCGCGGGAACATAGGGTAAAGAAAAGTGCGCGCTGAGAAGCGCATCAGGCGAACGTACCGCAGCGGCCAGTTGAACCCGGGCTTCACCCTGCCCCTGCAGCCGGTGCATCTCGACCGCCTGCAGCGGCGCGCCCACGCGGCAGATCAGCGCATAGCTGCTGCGAAAAGTGATCTCTCCACCGTGCACGCCACCCAGGCGCTGCAAAGCCTGTATGGCGGCAACGGTCAATCCCGACGACCCGTCGTCTGCCACCGCAATCAGGACAAAAGTGGAATCAGCCTGTCGGTTGAGAAAAGCGGCCATGCTGTCGGATTGCGCATTAGAGCCATAGGTGTCAAAGTTTTTCTTCTGCAGCACCACGCCAGTGAGTCCGTCCAGCGTTACCACATTATGGCCGCGGCTGCCGCGGAAGAGCTCCTCGCCATCGACATAAAACAGCGCATGGTTGCCGTCGCTCAATCCGGCAGAGCGCACCTGCAGCTGAATGCGATGAAAGGGGGCGATGTGAACAGAATCGATGGACCGGCCGGCCGCAAGGTCCCAGAGGGTGGGACGGCCGCTGAATCCCGTTACGAACAGGGACTGATGCGTTGCCAGATCCGCGCCGGAAAATTCATACCGGCCGTTTGCGCTGCGGGCGTTCTGCGCATAACTTACCTCCAGCCAATCAAGAAAAATTTGCGAAATCGCGGACGGCGTGTCGCCGATCAGGCGGATCTCCATAGTGTTGCCGGAGGTTTTGAGGCTGGTGGTGACGACTTTAAAATCCGGCACAACCTGCTCCCGATCGTTAAAAAAAAGTTCGCAGGCCGGAACCTGATTGACGTAAATGCGCACATGATGATCCGGGGAATGCGGGTCCAGGGTGAGGCCGCGCAGGCGCAGACGAAAACGCACCGAGTCCTGTTGCTCGTAAAGATGGGTGAGATCAAAGGGCAAAGAGAAAGAGGCGTCCCGGTTGATGATGGCCCAGACCCATCCTTCGCCGGGGACCTGTTCGGTGTTCTGGATATCGTCGCTGGTATCTCCCGAGTAATAGGTGAGGTTCTGCTCCAGATGCAGCAGCGCGGGCAGATGATCCACCATCTCGCCGGCTAATCCGGCCGTCACAGGTTGATAACGCCTTCCCGGCGTGGGCGACCAGTCCAACCAGTAGACAGCCGTGTCGCCGTCCGCGTCGTAATAGTCGTTCGCACCGGCACGGCGTTCGCCATAAAACCGAATGACGTCGTCCGAAGAAAGGCGATCGGAGTGTTGCGGATGCAGCGCCAGCGGCTGCTCCACGCCTTTGTAATAGAGTTTCAGATCAGAGGGCACGATGGCCTCGATGGCGATGCCGGCCTCCTGCAGCACGGCGCCGTTCACCTCATACACAGCGGACTCGGTGATCAGAAGCTTCATGGCCTGACCGGCGAATGGTTTCCAGTTCTGGGTCTGCGGCTGCCGGGTTTTTTGCACCGCCTGAGGATGAAAGGTGATCTGCAGCCGGGCGAAGGCCAGCGAGCGGACACGCCGGCCGGCCGCCTGATAGCGCATGGGGTACAACGCCACGCGCAACAGATTGCGCTCTTGGCGCCGGCCGATCTCATGGCTGTAAAAAGCAGCGGGGTAATACTCCGATGAACCGGCAAAAGCCGGTGTCGCCGGATCGCTGCTGGAATCCGCCGGCAGAAAGCCGGGGGCGATCGGATAGGGCGCCACGGCCTCGGTGACCACCGAGTCCAGCAGCTGCACGCGGCTGGTGTAGCCGGAAGGAATTTCGAGGGTGTAAGCGTCCAGCGGCAGACCGGGGTGATCCGCATCCTGGCTCAGGGGCAGGGAACCCATCTGCGGCCGTGCCAGCGTCGTCCGCTGCCAAGCGATAATCTGCCAGGTCAGAGCCGGCGCCTGCCACTCCAGGATCAGGCGATCCGGCTGCTGTTCGATGACATGAAAGTGGAGCGATCCGCTGATGGCCTGGGTGAAGAAAGACAATGAAATCAATAGGGCTGGGTAAACTCTTCTAAGCATTCCGGTCTCAGCAATTTTATTCAGGCAAAACCACGAAAGCGAAACCTGGGTCGCCAAAGCGCCTGCATCCCTTTTATCCATTCATGCGAACAGAGGTCCGCCTCCCGGCAGCAGGTGTGGCGCATAAAGATACGATAATTAAACAAGAGAATAAATAATTTTCATCGCGGTGTTCGCTCTACCTTGAACAAACACGGTCGGCAAAAATTTCCAAACCCACAAGGTGATCTTTCCCATTGCACAGCGTCTTGCGCCGCAGGCTGCGTCGAAACATTTAGAGCCTAAAAAAACACCCGTTTCTTTCAATCGCCGGGTTTTTGCCGGGTTCTGGAGGAAACGGGTGGTTCAGCTCTGGGGTCATAGAAGCGATTATTGCAGAGAGAGCGACTCGAACAATCGTAGGTTGGTCAACATGCCCTGGGCCATCAGGAATGCCAGCACCGCCAGGATCATACTCAGGCCGACCATGAACAGCGCGGCGCCGCCGTGGCTCAGCCCCAATTTGACCAGGCGGTGATGGATGTGCTCCCGGTCCGCATGAAACGGATGGATGCCGCGGCGAATGCGCCGGATGATGGCCAGAAGTGTGTCAGTCAGCGGCAGAGACAGCATCAGCAGCGGCACGATCACGGCCGCCTTGCCGGGAACGGTCATAGTGGATTGAATGCTGAGACAGGCGAGGGCGAAGCCGAGCGGCAGGCTGCCGGAGTCGCCCATGAAAATCTTGGCCGGATGGATGTTATAGCGCAAAAAGCCCGCCACGCTGCCGATGAGCAGCGGAGCGACCAACAGGGTGAGGTGGTTTCCATACAACCCGGCCACGGCCATGGCGATGGCCGAGATGACCAGGCTGATGCCGCCGGCCAATCCGTCCAGGCCGTCGATCATGTTGATGGCGTTGGTCACGCCGACGATCCATAGGATGGTCAGGGGCCAGGCCAACCAACCCAGACCCAGTTCCACGCCGGGAAGGATGGCCGTGTCGATCCGCCAGCCTGCGGCCACCGCGATCAGGCTTGCCAAGATCTCGACAAACAATTTCAGATTGCAATTTAAATCGTATTTGTCATCAAATGATCCCAGGATCATGAGGACCGTGACGCCCAGCAGCAGACTGGCCGGCAGCGGCTGCAGAAAAGCCGCCCGGTCCGGGAAAAGAACCGCGCAGAGAATCGCGGCGCCGACAAATGACAAAAACATCGCCGCGCCGCCGAGCTTGGGAATCTTGCCGTTATGCATGGAACGATGGTTCGGTACGGCGAACACGCCGAACCGCAACGCCGCTCGCCGGACCATCGGAGTGATGATTAACGCGATGAGGAAAGGAATGGCCATGAGCAAAAGATAAAAGGTCATAGTCGGTTCCGTTTATGAAAAAGGTTCAAAAGTAATTCCTTTGCGGAGCAAAAGATGCTTGTATAAATCAGAAATACGCTGTACCATGGTGGCCACGTCCCAATCGGCGGTGACCAGGGCCCGGCCGCGCTCGCCCATTCTGCCGGCGGCCGGACGGTCTTTCATCAATTGAACGATGCGCTCGCCGAGCCCCTGGACATCGCGCAGAGGCAGCACAAAGCCGTTGTCGCCGTCGATCACCACCTCGCGCACGCCCTCACTGTCAAAACTGACGATCGGCTTGCCCAGCGCCGCGGCCTGCACCAGCACGCGCGGCAGCCCTTCCCATAAAGAGGTCAACACAAACACATCCATGGCCGCCATGACATCTTCGATGTCATAGCGATAGCCGAGAAAACGCACGTTTTTTTCAATCCCCAGCTTGTGCGTTTGTTGTGTCAAGTCCCGGCCCGCCGGTCCATCGCCGGCGATCAAAAACACCGTGTCCGGCAGATGCTTTACCACCTGACACGCTGCCTGCAAAAAGTAAACATGCCCCTTGCGCTTCTCCAGCCTGCCCACCGTGCCGACCAGCGGGTGTTGAGCGGGGATGCCGAGTGAATCGCGCATGCGCCGTCCGCGCTCAGCCACTTCACTACGTTGCAGCTGAAATCGCTCCAGCTCAAAGCCGCTGCGGATGGTGATATAGCGTTCCGCTTGCCCGATGCGCGCGTCCAGATAAATCCCCCGCAGATCCTCGCCCACGCTGACAAACTGCGTGGTGGCGCGGGCGGCCAGGCGCTCCAGTAAACGATAGAAACGGCTGCGCAACGGATGCAGTGAATCATGAAACGTGCTGCCGTGCAGCGTGTGAATCACCAGCGGCGTACTGCATAAAAAGCCGGCCAGCCTGCCGAGAATGCCCGCCTTGGCCGTGTGCGTGTGCACGATGTGATACCGGCCCTTGCGGATCAGGCGCATTAATTTACAAAGAGCGATGCCGTCGTTGATCGGCGATGGATCCCGCACCAGTTCTGCCAGCGTGATCAAACGGACGCCGGTGCTCTGCGAGGCAAAGACAAAATCCGATTGGCCTCCGATGAGCAGATCAACCTGATAAAACGATTTATCCAAACCCTGGACCGTTGCCAGAGTGTTCTCGTCGGCGCCGCCGGCCACCAGCCGTGTGATCACATGCAGTACGCGTATTTTCTCTTTCATGAGGAGCTCTGAGCCTCCTCCTGCATGTTTTTTCTGTCCGCACGGGCGGTTAAAACCAGCTGCGCTTCGCGGGAAACCGTGCACAGCGAAGAACCGACTGCAAATCGATCAGGGCTGTAGTGTTTCAAGCCGGGATCGATGTATCGCTCTGGTGCAAACAGAATTCGATCAAGGCCGCTGAGGATCGCCCGGCTTAAACATGCTCCGGTCCCCTGTTGCTCGTGTGCGGCGGCTGCCACAATATTGAACGCCGCTCCATTCATCCAAAAAAGACGCAGAGAGCGACCCCCAAGTGCTGGAGACCGTCCAAGTCGTACGGCTAAGGGGCCGGCGCCAGGCCTGGTGCAAAGCCCCTTCCGCCCAAGGGCCATTAGAGGGGTCAGGCTGGCGTATGAATCCGTTCGAAGCCAATGAGAATGAACAAGAGTGATGTGATTGGTTTTTATGAAATAGTAAATATAAGAAAATCTTGGCAAATACCCAATTAAATAATTGAAAAATTTGATAGCGCTCACTCTGGCCCTGTTCACCCCCCTTTCCAGCGGTTTATGGAAGTCCGAATTCTTCGTTCCGGCACGAGAGCGTGAGCGATTGAAAGCCCTGGCCATTTCAGCGATGGCGCTCGATGCGCTGCCAAGGCCGAGGTTCCGGCTGATGAAAGCGACGGTAACCTGTTTATGGCTGACTGTGTCCCCCTGATTCTTGACTGGCTCAGTTTGGGCCGCCCGACGGCGGCATTCCAGGTGGTCGCCCATTATGTTTCCAAGATATAGCAACAATCCTGCCAAAAGTTTATGAATAAAAGTGAGATAAGGGCCTATTGGCCGAGTTTTCCGTAAAAGGTGACGCCAGAGGCGACCTTGTGCATGCTTTGCCCCGAGGGAAAAAGCCGATCCAGATATTTGATCCAAAACGTCGCCCATCCGGCG
>CAZKQR010000075.1:0-1315 GCA_964554965.1 uncultured Cytophagia bacterium
GCAGATAAAAGTCAAGCAGGTGGATATGCTGCGTGTGTCCACGGATCTGCAGCCCAAGACCGCTGTTCTGCTCATGTACGCCAACAACGATCTCTGGCAGCACCCTGACGGCGTGGCGGTGGATCGGGTCAACGATGCGGTCAGCACCAATCTGAGCATGGCGGCATGGAACTGGTGGCTGCAGGCCGGCAACGGCGGCTCGCTGCTCAGCGTGAGCTATCTGCAACCCATCCTCGGCGTGACGCCGAGCCTCTATTACTGGGACAATCCGACCGGCACCAATGACACGGGTGGTACGAAACAGGACACAGGCGATATGACCTCCTGGGGCGATACCGGCATCAAATACGGCGCCATGACGCCGCAGAGCAGCGGCGGGAATATCAACATGGCCTTTCGTTTCTATTTTCTCGGCAGGAACATCTCCCCGGACAGCTCCTATGCGCTCAAGAGCCAGACCGCGTATCCATTGAACGTGGTGGTTCGGGAGCAGGGCACCGTTGTGCCGGTGGAGCTGACCGCTCTGAGCGCCTCCACGAAACAAAACACTATACATTTGGCCTGGGCCACTGCTTCGGAGACCAATAACCTTGGCTTTGAGGTGGAGCGCAAGGAAGCGGCCGCTGCTTCCTGGCAGACCATTGCGTTCGTCAAGGGCAACGGCACCGTGGTCTCACGGCGCGATTACGTTTATGAGGACGCTGATCTCTCTCTGGGTTCTTATCACTATCGCCTCAAACAAATCGACACGGACGGCGCCTTCACCTATTCCTCTGTATTGGAAGCTGAGGTGGCAGCGCCGAAGGAGATGTCCCTGGCGCAGAACTATCCCAATCCGTTCAATCCAACCACCACCATAGACTACCGCATCGCGCAGAACAGCGGTGAAACCGTCACCCTGTCCATTTTTGACATGCTGGGGCGAACCGTGCGGACGCTGGTGAACGAGCCCGCGCAGCCGGGCTATTATCGCATCCTTTGGGACGGCCGCGACGACAGCGGCCGTATGACCGGTTCCGGTGTGTACTTTTATCTGCTCAGCGACGGCCGCAGCCGCATTCTGCACAAGATGATCAAAGTGCAATAGGACGCGCGCCTTGAATAGACCGGATTTTTAAGCCTGTCTTTTTAAGTACCAAAATGTTCAGTTCGTCGATAGATCCTTCGGTGCTACTAGTCTGCAAACAGACGCTGCAGTCCACTGTTGTGCGCCCCAGCAAGACAACGCTGCTGTTGTCCTTCCTGGCCCGCAGCGCGTTATCCCGACGCGTGCTTTGAGTCGGCGCAGGGCGAGGAATCTATCGTCGCACTGAGC
>CAZKQR010000075.1:1415-14027 GCA_964554965.1 uncultured Cytophagia bacterium
TCCCGACGCGTGCTTTGAGTCGGCGCAGGGCGAGGAATCTATCGTCGCACTGAGCCATGCCCGTTTGCTTGTTCAGTTCGTCGATAGATCCTTCGGCGCTTTGAGTCTGCAAACAGACGCGGCAGTCTACTGTGTGCGCCTCAGCAAGACAACGCTACAGTTGTCCTTCCGAGCCCGAGACGCGTTATCCCGACGCGTGCTTTGAGTCGGCGCAGGGCGAGGAATCTATCGTCGCACTGAGCTTCACCCTTTTGCCTCTTGCATGCGTCGCTGGATCCTTCAGCATTTAACTGATTCCGCAACCAGGCTAGCCATTCAAGCTGGAGAATCTAATGATAACCAGCTGTTTGATGACTCCACCGGTGAATGGCTATGCCTTCCCACGGGTGTACAAACATTCCCCTTTTCCTCTGCCAGCCGCGGCGGAATTGTCTCTTGATTTTTTGCCGCATTTCCCCTATATTGCTTGACGTTATGGCAACGCAAGGCCGGAAAATACCCGCCTGGCCTGCGGACCAACGGCCGCGTGAGCGGTTGTTGCAGCAGGGAGCTGAGGCTCTCTCCGAGGCGGAATTGCTGGCCATCCTGCTGCGCACCGGCAGCGTTCAGAACACGGCACTGGATCTAGCGCGCAAGCTGCTCCGCGATTATGGAAGCCTCCGCGGCATCGATCGGCAGACTGCTGATACTTTGAAAGACATCAAAGGCATCGGCCCGGCCAAGGCTTGCCAGATCAAGGCGGCGCTGGAATTGAGCAAGCGTCTGGTGCAGGAGAAATGGAAAAAGACGGAGCGGATCCAATGTTCCGACGATGCTTTTCATTACCTGCGGCTGCGCATGCGCGATCTGTCGCGAGAAGTGTTCCGTGTGCTGTTCCTGACCACTCGGCACGACATCATCGAGGATCAAGAATTGTTCAAAGGCAGTTTGTCTGAGAGCGTAGTCTCCAGCCGCGAGATCATTCTGCACGCCGTGCGCTGTGGCGCAGCGGCCATCATCCTGGTGCATAATCATCCCAGCGGAGAGCCGGCGCCGTCGCCCGAGGACAAGCAGATCACGCACAAAATCATCGAGGCTTGCCGCTACGTGGATATCCAGGTTCTGGATCATCTCATCATCGGTCATGACCATTATTTCAGCTTTGCCGATGAGGGTATCCTCCATTGAGGACGTCCCGCTAGTGATCTCCTGAGCCGAAAGGTACAGCCGTGAATTCCGCACTCACTGTTTGCACAAGATTCCTGTGCGGGCGGACAAGGAGGTTTTTGTGGAACTAGGCAAGGTGTCGGGCACTGTGGTGGCAACGGTCAAGGAGCCCAAGCTCACGGGCGCCAAGCTGTTGCTCGTCGAGCTTCTCGATCTTGACGCCCGGCCGACGGCGAATTCGGTGGTGGCCATCGACACTGTCGGCGCTGGTTACGGCGATGTCGTCCTGGTGGTTCGCGGCAGTTCCGCACGCCAGGCCGGTAACATGGAATCCGTACCTACCGATGCCTGCATCATCGCCATTGTGGATGCGCTGGAGGTGTCGGGCAAAGTCAGATATAAAAAATAATTTAAGGGGATTCGCCCCTTTTACCTACAAGATCCATTGATTGAAGAAAGGCACACCATTGGACAATCAACAAATTGAGAGCATTGTGCAGAAGGTGGTCGCGCAGCTGAAGCAAACCGGCCTGATGGACGGTCATGCGAGCGGCCTGGGCGCCGACGGTCTGTTCGACAATATGGAGGACGCCATCGATGCGGCTGTGGTCGCTCAGAGCAAGCTGACGGAGGGCGGCATGGAGCTGCGCCGTACGGCGGTGGAGAGCCTGCGTAAAATGGGGCAGGAACACGCGGTGGATATCGCCCAGCGCGAGATGGCGGAAACCAAGATGGGAAAATATGAACACAAAATCATGAAGATGCAGGTGGCCTCTCTGCGCACGCCCGGCGTCGAAGACCTGCAAACCTTCGCGGTTTCCGGTGATCATGGCTTGACCGTCAATGAGATGGCGCCCTTTGGCGTCATCGGCGCCATCACGCCGGTGACGCACCCGGTGCCCACTCTGCTCAACAATGCCATCGGCATGATCTCCGCGGGCAATGCCGTGGTGGTCAATCCTCATCCCAACGCCATGAATGTTTCCGGATACGGTGTGCAGCTGATGAACCGCGCCATCGTCGCAGCCGGCGGTCCATGCAATCTGGTGACCGCGGTGCGCAAACCCACCATGGATACAGGCAAAATTCTATTCAATCATCCCAAGATCGATCTGCTGGCCATCACCGGCGGTCCCGGCGTGGTTCGAGCAGCCATGCAATCCGCCAAACGCGCCATTTGCGCAGGCCCGGGCAATCCCCCGGTGGTGGTGGATGAAACCGCGGATCTGGCCAAAGCCGCCCGCTCCATCGTCGAGGGTGCGGTCTTTGACAACAATCTGCTCTGCATCGCGGAAAAAGAGATCGTGGTGGTCGCCCAGGTGGCGGATCAGCTCATGCGTGAGCTGGAGGCCGTCGGCTGCGTCCGGCTGACGCCGGCGCAGATGGATCAACTGGCGGAAAAAGCGTTCGAAAACGGCGGCCGCGGCGTCAAGGAGCCGGTGGTCAATCGTCAGCTGGTGGGCCGCGATGCCGCGGTGCTGGCCAAAGCCATCGGCCTGGAGCTGCCGGCCTCGGTCCCCATGTTGTTCGGCGAGACGCCCTGGGATCATCCCTGGGTGATGGCGGAACAGATGATGCCCTGTCTGCCGGTGATTCGGGTTGCGGATGTGGATGCGGCGATCGAAATGGCGCGCAAGGTGGAGCACGGCTTTCGCCATACCGCTATCATGCATTCCAAAAACGTCGCCAATTTGACCAAAATGGGCAAGGTGATGAACTGCACGGTGTTCGTCAAAAACGGTCCTTCCACCGCCGGTCTGGGCCTGAACGGTGAAGGCACGTTCACCCACAGCATCGCCAGCCCCACCGGCGAAGGCATCACCACCGCGCGCACGTGGACGCGCATGCGGCGATGCACCATGGTCGATTATTTGCGAATTATATGAGGCGGCGCTGATGGCCCTTCAATGGTTCCAGGGACTCTCGCCGGTGTATCAGGCTCTGTGCGCCACGCTGTTCACCTGGTTTCTCACCGCCCTGGGTGCCGCGATGATCTTTTTGTTCAAGAGCGTCCATCGCAAAATCCTCGACGCGATGCTGGGCTTTGCGGCCGGCGTCATGATCGCTGCCAGTTATTGGTCGCTGCTGGCGCCGGCTATTGAAATGGCCGGGCAGTCCGGCTCCCCTGCCTGGGTGCCGGCGGCGGTGGGTTTTTTGGCAGGCGGTGCGTTTTTATGGCTGGTGGATCATCTTTTGCCCCACCTTCATCTGGGCTTTCCCATGGCCGAGGCCGAGGGCATCAAAACCCATTGGCAGCGCAGTGTGTTGCTGGTGCTGGCCATCACCCTGCACAACATCCCCGAGGGACTGGCGGTGGGTGTTGCCTTTGGCGCGCTGGGAGCTCAGCTGCCGTCTACCACACTGGCCGGCGCTGTTGCTTTGGCCATCGGCATCGGCATTCAGAATTTTCCCGAGGGATTAGCGGTGTCCGCGCCTTTACGTCGTGAAGGCATCAGCCGGATGAAAAGTTTTTGCATGGGACAGCTGTCGGGCTTGGTGGAGCCGATCGCCGGCGTGTTCGGAGCAGCGGCCGTGCTGTTGATCAAGCCTCTGTTGCCCTATGCGCTGGCGTTCGCCGCCGGCGCCATGATCTATGTGGTGGTGGAGGAGTTGATTCCCGAGTCGCAGCTGGAGAAAAACACCCACATCGCCACCATCGGCACCATGCTGGGATTTGCCCTGATGATGATCCTGGATGTGGCGCTTGGCTGAGCGCAAGAACACGCAGCGGGCTTGTACCGTCGCCTTCCCTCCTTTTTTCCGCGCACCCATTCATCCGCCTTCGTCCAACTGTCACGAAGCGGAAAACCGTATCCACGCCAACCACTGATTCGATGAAACATGAAATTGAGCGATCGCAAAATTCACATCCTTTCTGAAAACCTGATCAATAAAATCGCGGCCGGTGAGGTGATCGACCGGCCGGCCTCTGTGGTCAAGGAGCTGGTCGAGAATGCCATCGATGCCGGCGGCCGGCACATCACCGTGGTCATCAAAGCCGGCGGCAGCGGGCTCATTCAGGTGGTGGATGACGGCTGCGGCATGAACGAAGAGGATGCCATCCTGTCGTTGCAGCGTCATGCCACTTCGAAAATAAAAACCTATCGCGACATCGAACGCATCGCCACGCTGGGATTTCGCGGCGAAGCGTTGGCCAGCATCGCCGCAGTGAGCCGGATGGAGGTGCGGACTGTTCCCCGCGGCGAGATGGAGGGCACGTTGCTGACCATCGAGGGCGGCGCGGTCGATCAGGTTGCGAAAACCGGGGGCAATCCCGGAACGCTGATTGCCGTCAAGAGTCTGTTCTTCAACACGCCGGCCCGGCGAAAATTTTTACGCGCCGAGAGCACGGAATACCGCTACATTCTGGTCATGATGAACCGGTTTACCCTGGCCTACCCCGAGATCGCGTTCTCGCTGGTCCACGAGACCAACACGGTTTTCGATTTAAAACCCACAGACCTGCAGACGCGCATCGGTGAAGTGCTCGGCCGCCGCACCGCGGACAATCTGATCCCGGTCAAGGATGAAAACACTCTGGCGCCCATATCCGGATTTGTCGGCAATTTCGATTGCCTGCGCCGGTCGCGCAACGACCAGTATCTGTTCATCAACCGCCGCTACGTCAGTGACCGGACGTTGGGGTATGCGATCGCTTCCGCCTTTGGCGAGCGCATTCCCATCGGCCAGTATCCGCTGTACGTGCTGTTCCTCGACATCGATCCGGAGCGGGTGGATGTCAACGTTCATCCCACCAAGAACGAAGTGAAATTCGCGGACCAAAAGATGCTGTACGATCTGGTCCGCGGCGCCATCAGACGGGCGCTGCAGACCGATTCGATCGTTCCGCAGCTGCAGCGTTTTACTCCGGGCGGCTCTGCGGAAAACGTGCCCCGGTTTCAATCTTCGCTGCAACAGGAGATTTTAGATTTTCATCAAACCCGGATCGATTTTTCTCAACCCGATGCCCCGATCAGCGCGGCAACGCCCTCGCCGTCGTCGCCAAGCGGACCGATGACCCCGCCGGCAACCGTTCGCCGGGATCCGGAGCCTGCGGCGGCACCGGCCATGGTCTGGCAGATGCAGAACAAGTATGTGCTGGCGCAGATTAAAAGCGGCCTGGTGGTCATCGATCAGCATGCCGCGCATGAGCGCATTCTGTATGAAAAGGCCAAGGCGAGCTTTACCCGGACAGAGGCCGCGTCGCAGCAGCTGCTGTTTCCGCAGACCATCGACTTGACCCCTCAGGATTATAATTACGTTCAGGAAATTTTGGCACTGCTGCAAAAATTGGGATTCTTGATCAAGTGCTTCGGCGGCCGCACCATTGTCGTGGAAGGCGTGCCGGTGGGCCTGCGCATCGGTGCGGAGGAAAAAATTCTGCTCGAGCTGCTGGAAGAGTACAAGGAAAACATGGAAACCGAGGTGGATATCCAGGAACGGGTGGCGAAAAGCTGGGCCTGTCGCAGCGCCATCATGACCGGCGACAAGCTCTCCACAGAGGCCATGACCGCCCTGATCGATCAGCTGTTCGCCACACAGAACCCCTATTTTTGTCCGCACGGCCGTCCCACGATCATCACTCTTTCCACCGAAGAATTGGACAAACGTTTTGAGCGCGCCTAGGATTTATTTCCTGATCGGTCCCACGGCGGTCGGCAAAACCGAGTTGTCCCTCGAGTTGGCCAGCCGGTTCTCCGCCGACATCGTGTCCGCTGATTCGCGCCAGATCTACCGCTATATGGACATCGGCACCGCCAAGCCCACCCCGGAGGAACGCAGCCGGGTTGCCCACCATTTTATCGACATCCGCAATCCTGATCAACCCTACAGCGCCGGCGAGTTCGGACGCGAGGCGCGTCACTGCATCGCGGATCTGCTGCGCCGTGGGCGTGGTGTGTGGGTGGTCGGCGGCTCCGGCTTTTATCTTCGGGCGCTGGTCAACGGACTGTTTGCGCCCCAGGTCTCGGACCCGCAGGTCAAAGAAAAGTGGCGGCAGGCTATTCGCGAACAGGGCCGCGAGGCGGTCTATGCCTATCTGCAGCGGGTGGATCCGGAGACGCACCGCCGCTTGCACGTCAACGATACGCAGCGCATCGTCCGCGCCTTGGAGGTGTTTGAACTTTCCGGCCGGCCCATCTCTTATTTTCGCTCCGGCGAAGAACAACCGGCGGATTTTACCCCGCTCACCATCGGCCTCGATCGTCCACGCTCCAGCCTCTATCAGCGTATCGAAAGCCGGGTGGATCGAATGCTGGAGAGCGGGCTGTTGGAGGAGGTGCGCAGCCTGCAGGAGAGAGGCTGGGACGCGCGGCTGAACGCCCTGCGCACGGTGGGTTATGAAGAGGTGTTCAGTTTTTTCGACGGTCAGATCGATTACGCGCGTATGGTGGAGCTGATCAAGCAGAACTCGCGCCATTATGCCAAACGGCAGGGGACCTGGTTTCGCAAGATTCCTGATGTGACCTGGTTCGATCTGGAGCAGAGCGGGATCGAAGAGATCGCCGAGTTCGTCCAGCGCCATGGATAAAAGCGCAGACCACAGCGCTTCCGCCATCTGCGCAGCTAAACGGAAAGAGACCTCTGGAATAGAACAGGATGGATGACAGGATGCGAAGCATTCGGATGGCAATGATGGCCGTGCTGCTGTTCAGTCTGGGCTCGGCCTTTGCGCTCGCAGGGCAAAAGAAAAAACTGACCTATTCGCTCAGCAGCGGCCGCGGAAGCGACAGCCGGTTGTTGACCCCTCTGCCGCTCATCGAGGGATGGCTGGATAACGATCATTACCTGGTGCGTGAAAACAGAAAACCGGACGGCAGGATTCTTGCGGTAAGCGTGGCCGATGGCCGGAGCACGGTCCAGCTGGATCCTGATGCGCTGAACGAACAGCTGCCGCAGGGCTTCGATGTGAACCGCAGCCTGCAGCGCAGTGCGGAGTACGTGCATTTTTTATTCAGCAAGGATCAGGACCTGTACTATTTCAATGCCCAGCGCGGCCTTTTCAAACGGCTGACGCAATCGGCCGCTGCCGAGGAGACGCCGCAATTTTCACCGGATTATCGCCGGGTGGCTTTCACCCGGGAGCATGATGTGTATGTGGTGACCATCGACAGCGGCGAGGAAGTGCGCGTGACGCAGGATGGCGCTGATCTGATTTTAAACGGCATCCATTCATGGGTGTATTATGAAGAGGTGTACAACCGCACCAGCCGGGGGTTCTGGTGGTCGCCGGCCGGAGACCGGCTTGCGTTCGTCCGCTATGACGATTCGTCGGTGCCGGTGTTCAGCTTGTTCTGCGCCGACAGTGTGCACGGTTCCTGGGAGAGCGCCCGCTATCCCAAAGCCGGCGATCCCAATCCCAAAGTCGCCCTGGGCGTGGTGAATCTGGCTGATGATCGCATCACCTGGATGGATTTGGACGCCGACGCGGATCACTATATCGCCCATCCCATGTGGAGTCACGACGGCCGGGCGCTCTATTTTCAGTGGTTGAACCGCGGTCAGGATCATCTAAAGCTGTACCGCGCCGACCCAGCCAGTGGCGCCTGCGCAGCGGTGTATGAGGAAAGGCAGCCCTCCTGGGTCGAATTCTTTGAGGATGTGCAGCTGTTGAAGAACGGGGACGGCTTTATACTGCGCTCCGACAAAAGCGGATGGGCGCACCTGTATCATTACGACTCGACAGGACGATTGCGCCGGCAACTCACTTCCGGAGAATGGGCGGTGAAACGCATTGAACGGGTGGACGAAAAGCGAGGATGGATCTATTTCTCCGCTGGCCGGCCTGCCTCTACCGAGACCCAGCTGTACCGCGTGGGTCTGAAAGCCAGGCCTGTGCAGCAACTGACGCACAGCCCCGGAACCCACTCCATCCGTCTCTCGCCGGACAGCCGCTTTTTTATCGATACCTGGTCCAACGTTACCCAACCGACAAAAATGGAATTGACGGCCACGGACGGAAAACCGGTCCGTACCTTGGCGGATGCAAACAGCCCGCAGCTGTCTGAATACGAACTGGGGCGTATGGCCCTGTTCTCCATCCCCACCAGCGACGGCTTGTCTCTGCCCGCCGTCTGGGTTCTGCCCGCGGATCTGGACAGCAGCAAAAAATATCCGGTTCTGATCTCCGTCTATGGCGGTCCGGCTGCGGCCACGGTCAGTAACTCGTGGCAGGGGTTGCGCAACCATTATTATGCGCAGAACGGCATTATCTGGATGGCTGTGGATCATCGCGGCTCCGGGCACTTTGGCAAAAAGGGGGTGGCGTTGATGCATCGCCGGCTCGGCCATTGGGAGATGAATGATTATATCGAAGCGGTCAAGTGGTTGCGGCGCCGGCCCTTTGTGGATTCCACCCGCATGGCGATCACCGGCGGCAGCTATGGCGGGTACGTGACCTGCCTGGCGCTTACCCGCGGCGCCGGCTATTTCACCCACGGCATCGCCGAGTTCTCGGTCACCGATTTCCGGCTCTATGATTCCATCTACACCGAACGGTACATGGATGTGCCGGCTGAGAACCACAGCGGTTACGACAGCACTTCGGTGATGACATGGGCGGAACGCTACCACGGCATGTTGCGTATCACGCACGGCACTTTGGACGATAACGTGCATATGCAGAATACCCTGCAGCTGATAACGGCGTTGCAAGATCAGGATCGTCCTTTCGAAATGATGATCTACCCCGGCAGCCGTCACGGCTACGGTCCGGCAAAAGGCCGGCACAGCGGCCACGAGTCGATGCGGTTCTGGTTCCGGCAACTTTTGGGTCGCGAGTGGACCGCGGAGTGAGACCACGCACAGGGTACACGAATCAGCGGTCTGAAGATGAATAGGTCCGTATTTCTGCGATCGCGACGGACGGGTTTTTAGCCCGCCCCGTCGAAAGAACGGCGATCAAGAAAGGCCTGTGGAACTGAAAGCCGCTGCTGACCGTGCCGCGTCCAAGACCGCGTTCTGCCTGCCGCATAGCCGTCGCGGGAAATCCCGCCGGCGGCGCCAAATATCGCAGAAATAATTCTCGAGCTTTTTGTGTTACTCGTGGTCGAATGGTTATATGATAAAGAATGGACAGGTTCTTATGAGACGGATTGGAATTCTCTTAGCAGTGATTTATCTGGCAGGGGGCCGGCCGATGACCGGTGCAGAGACAGCCCGGTTCGGCAAAATCACCGGCCACGTGTTCGATGCCGCCACGCGCGAGCCCCTGATCGGCGCCAACATACAGGTCGTTGGAACGGCTTTAGGCGCTGTCTCCCGGCCCGACGGCGCGTTCACCATTGAGCGCGTGCCGGAGGGCTCCTGGGCTCTGCGAGTGACCATGGTTGGATATAAAGCCGTCCTGGAAGCGGATTTAGTGGTGAATTCGGTGAAACCTCTGGATATCAAGTTTGGTCTGAACCAGACGGTTTTGCAGGGAACCAGCGTAACGGTCAAGCCGAATTATTTTGAAGCGGTCAGCGACAAGCCGCTCAGCGTGCAGACTCAGACCTACGCCGAGTTGCGGCGGTTGCCGGGAGGGCTTGAAGATGTCGTGCGCGCCATCTCCATTCTGCCGGGTGTGGCCCAGGCTCAGAACGGCCGTAACGACCTCATTGTGCGCGGTGGGGCGCCCTCGGAAAACCTGTACGTGGTCGATGGCATTGAGGTGCCGAACATCAACCATTTCGGCACTCAGGGGGCCACCGGCGGTCCGCTCAGTTTCGTCAATCTGGACTATGTGGCCAACACCACTTTTTCCACCGGTGGCTTCGGAGTGCGCTACGGCGATCGCCTGTCCTCTGTCACTGCGATCGAACTAAAAGAGGGCCGTGAGGATCGCTGGGGCGGAAAGGCCACGGTCTCCGCCTCCCAATTCGGCCTCAATCTCGAGGGCCCGGTAAACGAAAAGGGCACGCTGGTTTTTTCCGCCAGACGCAGTTATCTCGACTTTATCTTCAAGGCCGCCGGCTTTGCCTTTGTGCCGGAGTATTGGGATTTTCTCGTCAAAAGTGAATACCAACTCAGCCCCCGCGATCAGCTCTCCTTCACCGCGCTGTCCGCCATCGATGACGTCAAGCTATTTAATGACACGGCGGAAAAGCGCTATGACAATTCACGGGTCATCGCCAGCGATCAGTACCAGGCGGTGGCCGGATTAACCTGGCGGCGTTTGTACCGGTCAGGCTATTCCACCGTTACGCTGAGCAACAACCGATTTCGCTACGATCTGATCCAGTCCGACACACTGAAGAATCCCATTTTCAAGAATAATTCCCTGGAGCGCGAGACTTTGTTGACCGCAAATCTGGTCTGGAAGCCGGCTAAACAGACGGAGACGACCATCGGCGGTCAGGCGCGCGCGGTCCTGTTCGACAGCCAAGTGAAACTGCCGATGATCCCCACTCCTTATGGCGGTGCGCTGGAGGCGGATGCGCTGCTGGACACGACGGCGGTCAAGGCGGCCGCCTGGCTGCAGCTGGTGCAAAAGATCGGACCATTTACGCTGACGGCAGGGGGGCGCCTGGACTATTTCAATCTGATCGATCAGGGCGCTGCTTTTTCCCCGCGCTTTACTGCAGAGTATGACTGGACGACTCTGACCAAGTTCAGCGTCAGTGCCGGCCGCTATCACCAGGCGCCGGCCTATATCTGGCTGGTCGCCAATGCACAGAATCGCGCATTGCGGCAGATGCAGGTGGATCAATATATCCTCGGCGTCCAGCGTATTTTACGGGACGATATAAAACTGAACCTGGAGGGGTATTATAAAGAGTATTCCCGCTATCCCGCCAGCCTGCTTCAGCCCTGGCTGGTGATGGCCAACACCGGCGCAGGCTTTGGCGGTTCGGAGGATGGTTTTGCTTCCTTCGGTCTGGAGCCCCTGGCAAGCCATGGCTCAGGCTGGGCGCGCGGCCTGGAATTATTCCTGCAAAAGCGCATGGCCGCGGCGCCGTACTATGCCCTGCTCAGCATCAGCTATAATGAGTCCAAATTCAGAGGACTCGACGGCGTCCTTCGTCCGAGCAGCTTTGATCAGCGCTGGATCATCAACTTTGGCGGTGGATACATACCCAACAACCGCTGGGAGTTCAGCGCCAAATTCCGTCTGGCTACGGGACGCCCCTACACGCCGTTTGATGTGAACTATAACAAGCTTGCAGAGCTGTACAACACCCGGCGCATCGGCGTAAACCACTCGCTCGATCTGCGCGCGGATCGGCGCTGGAGCGCCGGCAAGATGTATCTCATCACGTATGTAGATATACAGAACATCTACAACCGGCCTTTTAATGACATTCCACGCTGGAACAGCTTTAAGCAAGAGTTGGACGCCACTTCCAGCATCGGCATTTTGCCCTCCATCGGCCTCAGCGCCGAGTTCTAGACTTCGTTCGCCGGGCGGTACCGCTGCGGCCCGGCGAATTATCCCCTTTTCAGCCTTTTTTTGTTTTGGCTAAAACCACTGGAACCGCAGAGGCGAGGTCCGGCTGGTCAAATCGAAAGCCGCCGGCAAGCAATTTTGCCGGAAGAGCGCGGGCGCTGCTCAGCAGCATCTCCTGCGCCATTTCGCCCATCACCAGACGAAGTGCAAAGGCCGGCGCCGCGAACACCGACGGCCGGTGCAGGCCCTGCGCCATCAGGCGGGTAAAGACCGCGTTGCTCACCGGCTGTGGGGCTGTGAGGTTCACCGGACCTGCAAGGTCCGAGTGAAGCAAAAGAAAGGCGATGGCGCGGTGCACATCGTGTGCGGTGATCCAACTCCAGTATTGCCTTCCATGACCCAGTTTGCCGCCCAGCCCGCAGCGCAGCACCGGCAGCAGTCTGGCCAGCGCGCCGCCGCCAGAGTCGAGAATGATGCCGAACCGGCTGTGGATCAGACGGATTCCGGCCTTCGCAGCCGGTTGTGCCGCGTTCTCCCACTCGACGCACACATCGGCCAAAAACCCTTTTCCCGGACCAGCAGACTCATCCAACGCTGCATCGCCCCGGTCGCCGTAATAGCCCACGGCCGAGGCGCTGATGAACACGTTCGGCGGCCGCTGTAAATTCACCAGACAGCGGCTCAAAAGCGCAGTGCCGTTTTTCCGGCTGGATAAAATTCGGGCTTTTTTCGCAGCAGTCCAGTAGCCGGACAGATTCTCGCCCGCCAGATGAATGACCCCGTCCATCCCCTCCAGAGCGCTGCCGTCGATCTGATCTTCATCCGGATTCCAATAGATCTCATTTTGTGCATTCAACGCAGCACGCCGAACCAACGCATGGATTTCATGTCCCTGCTGCGCAAGATGGCGTTTGAGACCTTTGCCGACCAATCCACTGGCGCCGGATAGGACTAGTTTCATAGTGTGGACCTCCTTCAAAAAGTGTTGCCGCCGGTAAGCGAATGCATTGCCGTACCGTTAGAGTTAGGTTGAAGGGCCGTGATCAGGCCGGGCGCTCTTGGTGTTGGTTGGGCAAGAGAAGCGCGATGCCGCTCAACAG
>CAZKQR010000076.1:0-9975 GCA_964554965.1 uncultured Cytophagia bacterium
CGGTTCAGGTGTGAGGAACCGCGAGCGCGGGAGTAAACGGTTTCGCCGGAAATAAAAACAGATGACCGGCGGAGCCTTTCGCCATCCTATGGGCGTGAAAGGACGATCCTGAACGACTCTGCTGCATCTTTCGTAAAAGGAGATCGAGAAAAAAAGATGAGGAAAAAGAACTCAACCGTTCTATTCGGACTGCTTCTCTGTCTCAATGGAGTGCTGTGCACAAGTCCATCGCGAGAAAAGACAACAGTGCCCATCGCACAAGGCGTGCACGCCACTCTCGACGCACCGGTCGTCGTCTCCATCTCTCAAGTGAATGAAAAAAGATGGGGCTATCATCAGTTTGTCTCCATCTCCCCCTACCCGGAGGGCAAAATCCTTCTCCGTTATCACGTCGGCGCCGACGCGGTCAAAGCCTACGGCACGGACTCGCCGACGTTCATCTCCGCAGACCAGGGTGCGAGTTGGAAACCTTTCAAGGCCGATGGCTTGCCGGCCAACGGATTGTCCTGCCCGCTGTTCGACGGGCATTATCTCTGCCTGCCGTCATCCGTGCCGCTGGATATCAAGCACGCCAACTTGACTCTGCCCAATCCGCTGGCAAAGGTCTTTTCCTACGCCGGGTACTATTTCTACCGTCTTGCCGACTGCCCCACGTTAATAAAAGATTTTTTTGTGAATATGAATGTGGTGCGCTGGACTCCTGAATCCAAGCAATGGCAGCCGGAGATAGTGCGCTACGACAGCATAAAAGCGTTGATCTGGACCCTGGCGGAAGGCGAGGAAAGCCCTCTGGTGGCCCGCACCACCTTTGAACGCCCGCCGTTAAAAGTTGGCAACGAGCTTTTATACGCCGATTATCGCACCAACTATTTGCTGGCGGATGGCTCGGTGCCGCCTCATTGGTCCGTGTCCTGCATGGTCTCAAAAGACAACGGCAAAAGCTGGCAGCGACGGTCCACCATTGCGGTGGATGAGCAGGGGATTCACCCGATGACCGAACCAATGCTTGCGGAAACGAGTAACGGAGAGTTGGCGTGCGTGATGCGGCGGAGCGACCATCGCCAAGTTTCCATGATGATCACTTTTTCCCAAGACCGCGGGGAGACGTGGGAAAAACCGGTCAGCCTCGACCGGCTTGGCCATTTCGGCGTGATGCCCTGTCTCACGGCTCTAAAGTGCGGCGTGCTGGCGCTAACCTATGGTCGGCCGGGAATCTGGCTGACGTTTTCCCTGGACGGGACCGGCCGAGAATGGACCGATCCAATCTGCTTGCTGAAAAGCGATCCACAAAACCGGGATTCCAGTACAGATGGCTACACGACCATGCTGCCCATAGGCCCGAATCAGCTTCTGTTGGCCTATTGCGATTTTCAGTATAAGGATAAGCAAGGGAACCAGCGCAAGGCCGTGCTGGTGCGCAAAATAACCATCCATGGCATAAACGCCCACCCCTGATTCCCGTGCTCCCAACCAGGCCTGACTGCGCAGGATCCGGCCTTGCGGCGAATCCCAGCCGGGATCGCTCTTCTCACTCAAGCCATGAATGCGGCCTGCCCATCCCCCTTACTCTTTCGAGTAGTCCCGGTCCAGGTTCTTGTACCAGAAAAAATACAATCCGATGGAGGAGAGCGCCAAAATCGACAGAAACAGATAAAACCGGGACCAGTGATGCAGCACCAGATACACCGGGGTTAAAAACAGAGCGAGATGCCAAGGTATGGCGAAGGCCAGTGCGAGCAGATCACAGCGTGCTTCTTTCCGAACAGATAAAATAACGCGCTGATCGAACCCTTGCCGGATCTTGTGCCAAAAACCGAACGGCCTGGTTGTACTGTAAAAATGGTTCAACACCTCAACCGGGGTGGCTTCGGTCAGCAGGGTGGTGACCATCATGCCGCAGAAAGAGACAAGACTGACAATGAGAAAAGCCATCCATTCCGGCCAATAGGGGAACAGAGCTTTTTGCAGGATCGCGCCGATAATCCCCACAGCGGTTCCCATCGCAAACCCATACCCGTTCAGGCGCCACCAATACCAACGGACAAAAAGCGGAATAAACATACCCGCACCAAGGCTCATGGTGATCCAGCCCCAAATGATGTTGATGGATGGGGTGATCACGCCGATGGCTATTCCGAGGATCACGATAACAGTGGACGCGACATAACTCGCCCGTATCAGCTGCTTTTCCGTCGCCTTGGGGGTGATATATTTTCGATAGATATCATTGATCAGATACGAGGCGCCGGCATTGATGGTCGAATCAAAAGTTGACATGGCGGCGGCGATCAGGGCGGCGATCATAAGCCCCTTGATCCCGGTCGGAATCAGATGAATCAACACCATGGGAAGCACCATCTCGGGATCAGTGATCTGCGGCCCCAATGTAAAACCGAGCAGCGCGATAGCAATGATGAACGGCCAACGCATCGTCATCAGAGAAATCCACAGTATGGATAACAGGCCGCTCTCACGATCGGATTTGACGGCAAAATACCGTTGCGCCGTATAGCCCTGCGGACCGCCGAAGCCTTCGACAAATACTTTTAAAAAATAAAAAATTACTGCAAGTCCGAGAAGATTATATATTTCATATCCTGGGGGCATGGCCATGCGCCAGGAGGGAATGATATTGGTCCAACCCGGCGGCGTCATGGCCTGAACCGCCGCATAATCCACACTTAAAAACGCCTTTACGGAAATGAAGACGGCGGCCATCGCGATAAGAAGGGACTGGAACAGATCGGTATAGACCACGCCATAAAGGCCGCTTAATACCGTATAGAACAGAGCGACGGCGATCATGATCAGGGAACAGACGTTAGGTGAAAAGGGAAGAAACAGTGAAAGGAACTTGCCGCTGCCGACAAAAAAATAGGCGACCATGCCGACGGTGGTGATGACCGCAGCAATGGCGCTGAGCAACCGGGCGATTTCCCCCTGCTTTCCCTTGCCGAAACGATATTCCATCCATTCCGCGACGGTCATGACGCCGGCGCGGCTGTGCCATTTTCCCAGAATGACCATAAAAAACGCCATCGCCAGACACACGCCCCCGCGCAGCTCGATTAAAAAGCCCTTGACGCCGAGGATGTAAAAAAATGAGATGATGACCATGGTCCCGGTCATATCCAGATTGGAGGCCATGCCGGAGACGCCCAGCACCCACCAGGGAATTTTTCTGCCGCCCAGAAAATACTCGTCCAGGCCCTGGCTGGCCCGTTTGCGCAATACCCAGCCTAACAGGATCAACACAACAAAATAAAAGCCGATGATCGAATAATCGATGGTGTGCATAGGGTCTCCTTAGCAGATCTTTATTTTCGTCCGGTAAACCATATGAACCACAGCGGATAGTTTGGACGACGTCATCAGCCCTTCGACCGATACCGGCCGGCATGCATCAAGGGGATTCCCCTTCTCTTTCCGCGATCAAGCCTTGCGGCAGCGAAACGGAAAAAGCGAATGAATCGTTCAAACCCAGAGATCGTGCGGAGGCATTCGCGGGCAGTTCGCCGGGTTGCCGGCGCAGAAAAAAAAAGAGGTCGGTTGGAAAACCGAGTGAGGGGTGCTCACCCGGTTTTATCAATCAGACAAGCGTCTCTTTTGTCCAACCGATTCGCTCTAGATGGATCTCCTCCATCGAACTGACGCCCAGACCATACACCTTGTCCGCAGCCTCCACGCAGAGCGGGGGAGGACTCAGCGGCCAGGGCTCTCCTTTGATCAATTCGCGTTTCTTGGTGATAATGTTCAGACACACGGTTTCCACGGCAACGGGATCGGTGCCGGCGATCAATCCGTTGTAATGCCATTTGTAGCGCGGATCCGGTTGCGGTCCCTTGTCGCACAACGGGTAGAGGGCATCCACCAGCACCAGTTTTGTTTTACCCTCGACCTCCGGCAATTTCCAGATCTCCCCGAGCTTGACATTCCTGCCGTCATGATACGCCTGCGGATTTCCTGAAAACATGATATAGTTCTTCAACACCGTACCGATTCCGGTCAGCCAATGGGCCTTGAGAGCCGGCAGGGCGATCAGAACGGTGCACGATTTCACGATCTCGAGATTTCGTCCCTGCGCGTTGACAATCTGCTCAGCCGGCAGGCCGGCCTGGCTCTGCAGAGACGCGGTAACCAACTCGACGAGTTCCGGATGCGTGGGATTGAGGTGCGGCGTGGGCACCAGGCCGACTTTATCGTTCACCGTGGCGATCGCTTTCCAGCCTTCACGCGCCGTCTTGCCGCCGGTCACGCGCATGACGGTCTGATCCAGCATCTTTTGTAGAATGGCTTTGTCCACCCTGTGCGCAGCATCCAGAACAGCCTCCTCGCGAAGGATGATAACGCGGCTGGACCGCGGCTGAGCCCGCAGCCCCGCTGCGCCGGTCAAAGACAGGCCCGCGGCGGCTGCCAGGCTGGTACGGGTAAAATCTCTGCGCGTGACTAAACGATCGTTCATAAGCGACCTCCTGTGCGTAAACAGCTTTCCAAAGTTTGCACCCGTTGGCGTCCGCTCTCGACGTCGGGGCAGTCAAAAAGAAGGATGAGGTACGCGCCGAAATGAAAACAGGCGCAAAACCCCGATTCAAGCGAATAGAATTCGCCGCAGCGGGCGGGGTGATCAGGCAAATAGCTTGGTAAAAAAACCTGCGCCGCAGCGGCCGCCCGGCCGGCTTCAGGATAGTGCAGCAACAGCACTTTCATCTGCCCCTCGCCGGCGTAGATCCCTTCGACCGAAGGATCGAGATCGAGAATGTTCTCACTGGCGAGGTAAAAGAACGAGTTGAGCACCAGATGAGAGCGGAAATATTTCACCGGAACGTTCGGGAAGAGTGGCTGCACCCATTGAATCAACTCGGGCGGCCGGGCAGGCCGACACTGGGCGGCCATGACACGGCCCAATTCAAGCACCGCCCGTCTGGCCGTTTCAGTCTCCTGGTAGGCCATCACCCTGGCATAGACAGGGCCTGCCCAGAGCCTGAGCAATCCGGCGCCATACAGAGCGTATGGGCTGGACCCTTCCGGCGCAGCGCCCAAATCGATGCGCTCGCCATCCGGATCCAGCGAGAGCAAACCAAAGGCATCATCGGACTCGTGCATATAATAGATTTCGACCAGGAGGCTGTACGTGTCCGCGGCGGTGTACTCGACGACCTGCAGGCTGTCGAAGCGAAAACCAAGATAGAGCTCGCCGGCGCCATCCATATAGTCGAAAATCGTCTGTGCGGTTACCGTCTGCGCTGAATCCGGCCGGGTCCACTGTTCGACCTGGCGCGGCAATTGAATGGAAGACAGGACGCTGGGGTTGATGGTTATCGGCAGCATGGCAAGAAAGAAAAAAGACATGGTAATCCAGCCCGTTTTTTTGTTGGGTGTGCAAGCTGATTTGTCCGGCGACGTCGGACGTCCTTGGCGAAGGTACTCCCTCCGCCCTGCTCAAATCTTTTGCAGCAGCTCATCCAACACCTTGACGTGATTTGCCTCTTCGTCCACGGTGATCTGGATTAACGGCAATTCGCGGGGATCGATATGCTTGGTCAACTCTTTCAGCAGATTCAATGTCGCCTGTTCCGTTTTCAGAGCAAAGGTCAAGGCCTCCTTGTCCGTCCACTGTTCCGCCTTTTCCGCCGCATCCTGCTCGTCGGCGAACATTTTGTTTTTCAACAAGGCCTGGCGGTAGGCGTCGTATTCGCCCGGATACGCTTCGTTGGGTTCCACCTGCTCGCATTCCTGCAGCATCCGGGTGAACAACGCTTCATGATGTCTCTCCTGCTCGGCAATCTCTGCTGCGTGTTTTTTAACAAGCGGATGGGCCGATTTCTCCGCCAACCGAGAGTAAAAAGCGGCGCCGTTGCGTTCCTCCTGCACATTCATCTCCAGAATTTCACTCGCCAGAAATAGATTAACCATTCTGTTCCTCCGTCCTAACATGTCATCGATTTCGCACCGGCGTTCTCGGTGCGCGCCGGGCGCTGTTCCGTTCACCCCTTCAGCCCCATTTTATACAGCACGCCGATTACCTGAAAGGCGCTCAGGTCGGATGATAAGACCGGGATTTCCTTTTCCACTGCTTTGGCCAGCGCATCGTCTCTGAGCTGCAGCCGGTCGGGCAGGATCACTCCGGCCAACCCTTTAAAAAAAGCAATGGCGATCACGTTCACCGTGGTCTGATGGGTCACCCACAGCCAGCCCTGGCCGGCTTTGGCCATCACATCGCTGAGAATATCGGACACCAGCACGCCCTGCACGGGCGTCTGCAGCCGGGCCTGCCCGCTCAACACCTGGGTTTGCAGCAGCTGTTCGAGATCGCGAATCATCATCACTCGACCCAACAAGATATTGATGTTAACAATACTTGTCAACTGTTTTCTGCTTTGGCTGGTGCCGCCCTTCAGACAGCCGGCGCCGCCGTCGGCAGGGTGTCGGCGATCGGAAACCAGGCGCGAAACACCGAACCCTGTTGCACTACGCTTTCCACCTCCAAGTAGCCGCGATGGGCTTCAACGATCTGTTTGGCAATGGATAATCCCAAACCGGTGCCGGGGATCTTGTGCAGGATCACCTGGCGGCTGCGAAAAAATTCGTCGAATATTTTCTTCATCTCATCCGGGGCAATGCCCATGCCGGTATCGCGCACGGAAATCGCCAGCCAGCCGTCACGCTGAATGAGCTCCACATCCACGCGACCGCCCTCCGGCGTGTATTTAATCGCATTGCCGATCAAGTTGGCAAACACCCGGCCCAGCGCCTCGGCCTCGCCGATCACCGCCGGGATGGTGGCGGGCAGGTGCAGAGTCAACTCGAGCTGCCGGCTCCGGGCTTCGTTGTGATAAAATTTAACGGTCTCGGTCAACACCGCGCCCAGGTCCAGCCGTTTCTGCACGCCCGCGCTGCGGTTGCGCTCGCTGCGCGACAGATCCAGCAGATCGTTGATCAAATCCAGGAGCGCATTGGCTTTGTCGCGCGAGCGTAAAATGATGTCCTTCTCTTTATCCGGCTGTTTCGCCGTCAAGCCGTCGATGATGAGGTTCAGGTAGCCGGCGATGGCAGCCACCGGAGCTTTTAACTCATGCGACACCAGCCGGACAAAATCCGATTTCATTTTTTCTATTTTTTTATCTTGGGTGATGTCCAAAAGCACCGTAACCGTACCAAGGCACTCGCCGCGGTCATCGAGGATCGGACTGACGTGCGATTCCAGCACGCGTTCATCGCGCGTTTGCATTTCCATCTGAGTGATGGCGCCGGTAGCGGTCACGGTCGCCAGCATATCCGCGATCGCTTTCTCCTGTTCCGGATGGCCCAGCAGGCCGGACAGGGTGCGGCCGATCACCGCATCGACCTGGGGCCGCAGCATCTTGATCGCCGCCGGGTTCATCAGCACGATCTGCCCGGTCCGGTTGGTCGCGATCAGCCCCTCGCTCAGGCAGTTGATGATGGTCATGGTGCGCGATTTCTCGTTGGCGCATTCCAGCAGGTTGCGATCGCGCTCCACAATCAGCGCCCGGGCCTGCAGGATCAATCGCCGCTTCTCCAGCCCGCGGCTCACTTTGGTGCGCAGCTCCTCCGGCGTGAACGGCTTGGGCAGATAATCGTACGCCCCTTTGCGCATGGCATCCACCGCGGTCTCGATGGTGGCAAAGCCGGTGATCATGATCACCACGATCTCCGGATCGAGTGCCTGCACCTTTTCCAGCACCTCCAAGCCGCCCATCTCGGGCATCATCAGGTCAAGCAGGACCAGATCAAAGGGTTGTTGCTGAAGCCGCTCCCAGCCCAACCGGCCGTTCTCCGCCATCTCGACGGTCGAATAAATCTCTTCCAGGCTGCGCTGGCAGCCGATGCGGATGATCTCTTCATCGTCAACGATTAACAGGCGCGCCTGACTATCCATGATTCTCCTTTTTCCCTTTAGCCAACAACCGCTCCACTCGTTCGATCAGTTCGGTCGGACGCAGCGGTTTGGCCGCCACCTCGTCCACTTTTATCCACTCCCGATCCCGTTCCATCTCAAAAGTGAAACCGGTGCGTTCCTGCGCCGACGTCAACAGCAGAATGGGCAGGTCCCGCAGCCGTTCGTCGTTGCGCACGGCATAAGCGATGGTGAATCCGGAGTCCATGCTCTCCATGATCAAATCCAGAACCAGCAGATCGAAGCGGTCGGTCTGAAGCAGGCGCAACGCCTGCTCCACGGAGCCGGCCTCCGCCACTTGGTAGCCGGCTGATTCCAGGATCAGGTGATTGATCTCTAAAAACGCCGGATCATCATCGACGAGCAATATTTTTTTCTCAGCGGCCGTCATAGGCGTTCTCTTTTCCCGCCTGACTGCGTCAGGCGCACTTCATTTTTTCTTCAAGCCGATGCCCTTGTCCTCCAGCGGCGGTTTTGCGGAGGCCGCCTCGCGGGGCTGCAGAAGCTCTCGCACTTTATTCAACAACACCTCGGCGCGAATCGGCTTTTCAATGAATTCGTCCACCGGTAAAAAATCCCCATCCTCGGTGGAAAAATGGAAATCGCTGTAATCATGGATGGAGGTGATCATCAGTATCGGAATGGTCCGGCACTCGGGATCCCGGCGTATTTTATAGGCGAGGTGAAAACCCTCGGTGCCGGTCGGCATCATCACATCCAGACAGATGAGGTCCGGCTTCCAGGTTTTGATTTTCTCTAAAGCGCAACGGGCGTCGACACAGGCATCGACCTCATAGCCGTTGGCCTCCAGAATCGTCCGATTGATCAGGATGAAATCCGCATCATCGTCGATCAGCAGTATCTTGATGGCTTCGCTCATGAAGAACTCCTGCGGTTAAAATCCTGCCGGCCGTCTCATGCGGCGGTCGGCAATGTGACCGTGATCGTGCTGCCCATTCCCGGTTGACTGGCCACCAGTATATCGCCATGATGTCTTTGCACGATGCCGTAGGCGATGGCCAGTCCCAGCCCGGTGCCCCGGCCCCGCGGCTTGGTGGTGAAGAACGGCTCAAAAATTCTCGAAATGATTTCCGGGGTCATGCCGCTGCCGGTGTCGCTGAACGAAACCAGCACATGATCCCCCTCCGGCGAGGTTTCGCTGCGCACGCTCAGTGCGCCCCTGCCGTTCATGGCATCCGCGGCGTTCAATATAATGTTGAGAAAAACCTGCTGGATCTGGCCCACGTCGACAAAGACGTTGGGCAGTGAATCCTGCAGCTGCTGCACCACCTGGATGTTGAGAAACATCGCCTGCTCGGTGACCAGGGCCAGCGTGCTGCTCAAAATTTTGTTCAGATTGACGATCGCCGCATCGATGCGGGTTTGCCGTGAAAAATCCAACAGACCGCGGACGATGCGACGGCAGCGGTCTGTCTCTGCCATGATCCGCTGCAGGTCTTGGGCCTGACGGCTCTCCTTGTCCGCCTGCTCCAACAAAAGTCCGGAGTAAATGAGAATACCGCCCAAAGGATTGTTGAGTTCGTGGGCGACTCCGGCCGCCAGTTGACCGACCGAAGCGAGCTTTTCAGACTGCACCAACTGCTGTTGGGTCTTTTGCAGGGTGGTGAGCGAATCCTTCAGCTCGCAGTTCGCACGAGTCAGCTCCTCCTGAACCGATTCCAGCTTTTCGACCATATAGGGCAGGCACATCTCCGCTTCGGCAAAACCCTGCAGCACCGCGATGGCCTTTTCGCGGCAACTGGGATAGCCGCAGGCGCCGCAATTCAGCTCATCCTCGAGCAACACTTTGCCGGTGACCGCTAAAATACGGCGGATCTCCTCTTCCGGCGGCGGCGGCGTGTCCAGATGTTCGGGTGTAAACGCGCGTCGCAGATCCACTCCGGTGAACGCCGCGGCGCCGGCGGGGTGCTGCTTCCGGGTTTTGCAATAGCCGATGACCTTGTCCCGGCGAACGAACCCGGAGAGCGCGTTGGCCATCTGCGGCCCGTTGATGCACCCTTCGCAAAAGAGCAGATCGAGAAAACGCGCTTCGATCTTGC
>CAZKQR010000076.1:10075-13977 GCA_964554965.1 uncultured Cytophagia bacterium
CCGTTGATGCACCCTTCGCAAAAGAGCAGATCGAGAAAACGCGCTTCGATCTTGCCCTCCGCGGTCTTGGCAATCGCTTCCAGAACCCGGTCGCGGCCGTCGGTCACCGCAATTTCTTCATGCAGCACGCCGTACTCCAGGGCGGCGCTCTCTAGCAGCCCCCAAGAGAGCGGAAACGCACGGCCCAAGTCGGCCTCCGGATTGTCGAAAAGTTCATCCTCTTGTTCTGCCGGATCGATCTCCGCCGACTCTAACATGATCAGGGTCTCCTCGTAGGTCAGCACTTCATCGATCACGCCGGCCACCGGAGGATCCATCATCTCTTTTTTCTTGGCGATGCAGGGGCCGATGAACACCAGGCGGCTGTCGGGACCGAAACGGCGGCGAAGAAGCCGGCCCAACGCGATCATCGGTGAGACCACCGGGGCTAAGACCAGCACCAGCTCGGGAAAATATTTTTCAATATAGTTGACCACCGCCGGACACGGCGAACTGATCAACATGGGCATCACGCCCTGATGCACAAGCTCGGCGTATTGTTGCGCCACGCCGTCAGCGCCCAGCGCGACCTCCCATACTCCAGCAAAGCCCAGACGGCGCAAGCTCTTTACCATCTGGGTAGGCCGCACCTCGGTAAAAGCGGCTGGAAACGACGGCGCCAGCAGGGCGATCACCGGTTGCTCGCCGGCCAGCATGTTCCATACCGGGGTGATGCCGTCGCGGATTTTTTTCGCTTTTTGCGGACACACTTTGACGCAATATCCGCACGCGATGCAGCGCTCGGCCATCACCTTGGCCTGTCCATTCTCGACGCGGATGGCTTTGGCCGGGCACCGGCGAACGCAGGAGTAACAGCGTTTGCACCGCGTTTCGATTGTCGTGACAATATGCTGCATGCACGCGCATTCTATTTGGCAAAAATAAAATAGAGAACGAACAACAGCACGACAAAAACCACCAGCGTGGTGATCACCATCTGCATCACATGGCGATTTTCCTTGCGCAGCAGAAGGTTTTCGCGCAACAGGTGCTGATGTTCGATGACATGGCGCAACACATGCGAAAGCTTTTCCGGCGGAAACGGCTTGGTGATGAAATCGTAGGCGCCCTCCTTCATCGATTGCACCGCGTTTTCAACGGTGGCGAAGGCGGTGATCATGACGACCGGCAATCCCGGACGCCGTTCTTTGATCTTGCGCACCAGCGTGATGCCATCCATGCCCGGCATTTTGATGTCCGCCACGATCACGGTCGGGTCGACCTGATCGAGCCTCTGCAGCGCCTCCATCCCCGACTCGGCGGCGGCGACGCCAAACCCATCCTCCTGCAACCATTCGACCAATGAATCGCGCATCACTTTTTCATCGTCGACGATGAGTACGATATCCTCTTTTGACATGACCGAAGGTCCTCCTTGGGTTTCTTTCCATTCCGCAGGCGGTCTGCAGGCGCCCGGCCAAAGGCCTCAGGCGGCCGCCCGCGGCAGCCGGAGCGTGAACGTCGTGCCGGCCGAAACCTGGCTCTGCACATGGATCGTCCCATGATGCTTGACGACGATGCTGTAAACCACCGAAAGGCCGAGCCCGGTGCCCTTTTTTTCCAATTTGGTGGTAAAAAACGGATCGAATATTTTTCCCAGATATTCCCTGGGAATGCCCTCGCCGGTGTCCTGTATTTCTATCTCCACCTGCTCCGCGCCTCTCTGCCGGCTGCGCACGAACAGCGCGCCCCCCTTCGGCATCGCCTGCGCCGCGTTGATCAGAATGTTCAACAACACCTGCTGCATCTGTTTCAGGTCCGCCTGGATAAACTCGTCGGGCTCTGGATACGTTTCGGTGATGTGAATGTTTTGCAGCTCGAACTGATGGCTCAAAAGAAAAAGCGATTTCTTGATCAATTCGGTCACCGATATCCGGGTCACGTCCGGATCGGTCGGGCGAGCGAAATCGAGCAGCTCTTTGACGATCTCGGAGACGCGGCGCATCTCGGTCTCCATAATATCCAGATAACGCTGGATGCCGGAGAGCGTCGGTTCCGGCAGCTGCGCCTGCACTTTTTTCTTCATCAGCTTGACATAGGTGAGCACTCCGGCCACGGGATTGTTGATCTCATGCGCCACGCCCGCCGCCACCTCGCCCATGGAGGTCAGCCGCGCGGCGTGGATCAGCCGCTCCTGGGCTTCCAGAACCTCCCGGTTCATCTTTTCCAGCCGATCGATCAAAAACGGCAGACACATCTCCACTTCGGCGCGGCCCTGATACACCGCGATGGCCTTTTCCCGGCAGCTGGCATACCCGCAGGCGCCGCAATTCAGCTCGTCCGAGAGATCGTGTTTGTCGATTTGGAGAAAAATTTTGGCAATATCCTCTTCAGACGGAAGGGGCAGGTAGTGCGCCTCACGAGTAAACCGGCGCATCATGTCAACCCCCTCGTCCGCCGGCGGCGAATCCTTTTTATCCAGCCATCTGCGACAATAATTGGCAACGATATCCTTGCGCAGATAGACCGAAAGACCGCTGTTCATCGCCGGACCATCGATGCATCCCTGACAAAATAAAAGATCGAGGATGCGGGCCTGCATCGTTCCCTGTTCCACATGCCGCAGCACCTCCAGCACCCGCTCCGGGCCTTCGGCTATAATCACCTCGTTGCTCAACAGATCTTGGTCCAACTCGGTGCTGCGCAACAACCCGCCGGAGACCGGAATTATGCTGCCCAGCTGCGGCCAGGGACGATCCAGTTCCCGTTCGCCTTGTTCGGCGATGTTTATTCCTTCCATCTCCAGCAGTTGGTTCAGTTCGTGAAACGTCAGCACCTCGTCGATCACTCCGCTGACTTTGGGGTCGTTTTTCTCCTTTTTTTTTGCGATGCACGGTCCGATAAAGACGATGGGGCCGGTGAAGGAATCCATGTGCCGAAGCAAACGCCCGGTCGCGATCATCGGCGACACGATCGGCGCGGTAAACAGCAGCAGGGATGGTTGGTGTTTTTCTATGTAGCTGACCACCGCCGGGCAGGAGGTGGTGATCAGCGTGGCATAGGTTTGTTTCTCATAAAGCTCACGAAACGCACGCGCCACCAGATCTGCGCCCACGGCGACGGAGAACACCTTTCTGAACCCCGCGGCCGCCACCGCCGCCACGATCTGTTCCGCCCTGGCCTCCGGATAGGCCGCCGGAAACGAGGGCGCTAAAATCGCATACACCGGTTCGCCGCTCTGCAAAAACTGCGCAGTCCGTTCCACACCGCTTTCGATTTTTTTCGCCTTTTGCGCACACACGCGCACGCAACGGCCGCATCCGATACAGCGCTCCTGAATAACCATAGCCTGACCGCGTTCAATCCGGATGGCTTTGGCCGGGCAATTGCGGATGCACGAGTAGCAGCGCCGGCAACGATCTTTGATGGTTTCGACGACGGGAATGGCGGTATCCTTCCTTTAAAACACCGCCCGTGATCGGCCTTTATTCAGACCGTGCCGCTCCGGCCGGAGAGATCATAGGCAACGAGTCCTCTTCGAAAAGGGGTAGATCCGCTTTCTTTTTGGCGGAAACCTGTTTGGGCGCCAGCCCCAGTGCCACAGCCACGCCGTATAAAATCGCCTCTGGCCGTGGCGGACATCCGGGCACATAAAAATTGACCGGAATGACCTTGTCAACACCGCCGTACATGTTATAGCTGTCGTAAAACACATCGCCGCCACAGGCGCAGGAGCCGATGGCGAAAACCAGTTTGGGATTGGGCGTGGCGCGAAAGAGCCGGCGCAGAGCCGGCGCGATTTGCCGGCTCACGCCGCCGGTCACCAGCAGCACGTCGGCATGGCGCGGCGAGCCCACCAGCTTGATGCCGAACCGTTCCGCATCATAATAGGGCGTGAGCACATTGATGATCTCGATGTCGCA
>CAZKQR010000077.1:0-4134 GCA_964554965.1 uncultured Cytophagia bacterium
CACATCGGCGCCGATGTTGATGAGCTGAAACCCCATCTCCACGAGTTCCTGGTAGTTGGCCAGGGTACCGACGGTGCCGGCCAGTTTGCCGTTGGCCCGGGCCACCTCGACGATGCGCCGGCGCGTCTGTTTGATCAGTGGATGGTCGCCCTGTCCCGGGGCGCCGATGGCGTGGCTGAAATCGCCCGGCCCAAAGAACAGCAGGTCGATGCCCTCCACGCCGGCGATAGCCTCCAGTTCCTCCAGCGGTTCCGGATCCTCGATCTGAATGATGACCAGTTTCTCCCGGTTGGATTCCGCCAGATACTGTTTAAAATCGATCATGCAATAGGCGCCGTCCGAATTGCCGCCGTCCACCGGCCGCCGGCCGATGGGATTGAACCGGGTCTGACGGCTGACCTGGCGGGCATCCTCCAGGCTCATCACGTGCGGCACCATAATGGCGTCGGCGTTGGCTTCAAACGGCCGGATCAGATCGCTGTAAGAGCCGCGCGCAACCCGGACGATGGTGTCCATGCCCACCATGCGGGCGGCGCGGATCTGGTTTTCGATGACGAACCAATCGTTGGGCACATGCTCCATATCCAGCCAGATGCACTCAAAACCGCACAGACCGGCCAGTTCCACCACGCGCGGATCCGCCAGATTGGTCTTGACGCTGACGACCGCTTCACCGGCGCGCATTTTTTTCAGCATGCGATTTTCTTTTACGTGCATATTGAATGACTCCTTATTCGTACAATGTGAGTGAATGATCATCCTGAGGCGAAAAACCATCGCATGGCTGAGCGTGTTTGCAGAATCAACCAGGCGTCGAAGGATTCAGCGACGCACATGACAAACAAAAGGACCAGGCTTTGTGCGACGCGAGACGCCCCGCCTTGGCCGCCACGGCGCGAGATGAACGAAATCTCAATACCTGCCGTATCGCTCCACCAATTCCGCGAGCATCACAATCCGCTGCCACGACGCATCGGTGGGCACCTGATCGCCCGCAGCTAAAAACAGCCGCGACGATTGCAGGCGGGTATCCAGCCACCGCTTCACCGTGTCGATGAACGCTTGATCCGTGGCCAGGCTGCCAAAGACCGTAGCCGGTATGCCGCCGGAAAGAATGAGCCGGTCCCCGGCTTCCCGGCGCGCCGCTTCGGGTGTCAGAGAGAACATCGGCGCCGGCGTGGCGGCATCGATGCAGTCCACCCCACACTCGTCCAGCAAGCGTAAAAGCCCGCGCATCTCGCCGTCCACATGCACCGCCAGATATTTGCCGCGCTGGTGCAGCCGCCGTGCGAGTTCTGCATAATACGCGTAGGTGAACCGTTTGAACAGGGCCGGACTCTGCACCTGAGCGTCGTGGTTATCTCCTACGATCAGGGTCTGAAAGGGGCCGTCGATGATCTCATCCAGCATGCGCAAATTGGTCTCATTGACGGTTTGAACAAACTGTTCCACCTCGGCCGGATGGTCATAGATCGCCAGAATCGTGTTCTCCACCCCCATATAGCGGGAGATGAGATAGCCAAGGCCCGAATAAGATAGAAACGTATAAATAAAACCCAGATCTCCGGCCGCGTCAGCCCAGGCCTGATAGCGATCAAAGCGCGGCCGCACTTTTCTGCGCTGCAGCGCGTAGTGCAGCACCCGCAGATCCGAGAGATCGCGCACCAGCCATTTCCTCACCGGATAGGAATAAGAGGCCGGATTGAACACCCGCTCTTCGGCAATGGTCCCCAGAGGAGTGCTGAACCGGGTGTGGAACACCCCCTGGTCATCGGTCCATGCCTGGGACTGAACCGAGTCGTCCTCATAATAGACATCAAAATGACTGCCGGTCTCACAATAGATCGCAGCGCCGCATTGCTGGTGCAGAGCCACCAGCTGGGACTCTACGCTGGTAAAACCGGACAAATCAAAGAACACCTGACGGTTTTTTTTGTACCAGTGCGAAAGGTCCAGCAGCAAAGGGACCTGATCGGGCGTACGGCCCTGGTATACGGCTTGAATTCGTTCTTTGGGTGTCATAGGAAGAACCTGTGGCGGTTTTTTTCTTGCAGCGCGGCTACAGCAGCTTGATCTTTTTGCCGCCCTGTTCCAGACTGGTCTGGCCCGCGATGAGCGTTTGAATGATGTTCTCCGTGCGTTCAAAGGCAAGACGCGGTCTGCCCTCCTGCACGGAACGGATGAATTCCACCAAATTGGTGCGGAACATGGCGTACCAGTTTTTGAACTCGATCAACCGCCAACCGTTCCGGCCGAACAGGGATAGCTGAAAAGTCGGCACAATGTCCTGAAACAGATGCAGCGTGGCCACCAGCCCGCTGACCAACTCGACGTAGACAATGTCTTTATGAACCGCACCCACATGTTGAACGGAGGCCGTCCGTGGATCGTCCAACAGCGCGAACAATCCCTCCAGCATGTGAACGCCGTACTTGATCCAATCTTTTTTTGACACCGCGGTGGCCAGTTCAATGTCACCCAGCGCCGCCCTCTCGGTTTTTACCGCTCCGCTTTCCGCCGCATAGCGCATGGAGGAGCAGGACATGATGAACTTGCCGCTTTGGTGTTGTTCGCTAAAATAGGCCAAATCCGCGGCCGTGGCTGCCAGGGGCTTGTCGATAAACAGCGGCACGCCGGCTTGAATAAAGGGGCGGGCCATGGCCACATGGTTCTCCGGATCATCCCGAGCCAGTAGAACCGCATCGACCTGTCCGATCATCGCCTCCGGCTTTTCCACCACCTGATCGATGAGCGCGGCGGCGGCGATGTGTTCAGCCAGATTTTTCTCCTGAGCCCAGACATGGGTCACCTTTGCGCCCGGAATCCCCAGCGTAGGGCGGTTGGCAGCCAGGTAAACCGGAATGCCGGCAAATCCGCAATCCGCCATGACCTGCTCGTTGTACGCGCCGTTGATGATAGCGGACCAGGAATAAGGGTGGCCATTGCCAGGGCTCATTCCTATCACTCCAAGCTTCAGCACCAAAGCCGCCTCCTCATCGATTCAATATTGAATACTGATTCATCCTTCAATAACCCGGCACCTTTCTTTCCCACTCAGCGCAACCATCCCATCCGGTCCCAGACCCGCAGATCGATGAACTCTGGGTCCGGAAACGAGAGCGCCCGCAGCCGGGCTAACGCCGCTTCATCGAGATAACTTCCGTCAGCCGTGGTGGCCGCCTGGTAAAGATATTCCGGCCGGTCAATGCCCACCAGGACGGAAGACACCTGGTCAAAAGACAGGGCAAACTTGGTCGCCAGCACGGACAGGGTCGGGCTGGTTTCGTCGAGAAAATCGTTGTAGCGATCGCGATGCCGTGCAATCCGCTCCAACTCTGGGTGCAGATCCCGGCCCCGGTCGCTCAGCACCCCCTTGAGCAGTACGGACCGCACCATCAGTCCGACTCCGGCCTTCTGCGCTTTGTCGAACAACGCCGCTTGCCGCTGATCCATCAGGTTGAAAGAAATTTGTATCACATCCCACACGCCCTTGTCGATGGCCAGATCGGTCTCCGCCATTGAATAGGTCGAAACCCCGGTGGCGCGAATGACGCCTTTGTCGCGCAGCTCCGCAAACGTTTCACTGACGGACTCTTGGTTTAAAGCGACAAGATCCGCATTGTGCAGCATCAGCACGTCGAGATAATCCGTCTGCAGGGCGGCGAGGCTCTCCTGCAGCGAGCGCCGAACGGCCGCGGAGGCGCCGGTCTTTTCAAAACCGCTATCCGTTGAACCGGGCAGGCTGCATTTGGAGCAGAGGATGACCTGCTCCCTCCGGTCTTTGAACGCCTGGCCCATGATCTCTTCACTTCTGCCGTAAGCCCGGGCGGTATCGAAAAAAGTAATGCCCAACTCTAGCGCCTGATGCAAAAGATGGACCGACTCGGCGTCGCTCGGCATATCCGCCGATGTGTGCACACCGATACCGTACGGCAGGCCGATCTCCACACCGCCGAAGGCCATTTCAGAAACCGATAGGTTGGTTCGCCCAAGTTGTCTCTGTTTCATTGCACCCTTCCATTCCTGACAAACCTTTTTCTCACAGCGGCCTGGCCTTTTCATTCTTAAAAAAGAAAACGCTGAGCAGCCAGCAGGCCGCAATGCCGGCGATGAACGAGCCGGGGATGATCCACA
>CAZKQR010000077.1:4234-13893 GCA_964554965.1 uncultured Cytophagia bacterium
CTGAGCAGCCAGCAGGCCGCAATGCCGGCGATGAACGAGCCGGGGATGATCCACAGGAAAGAGATGGTGACGGAAAACAGCTCTTGGGAGTAGCTGATCAACGCCGCTGTCGCACCGCTGAACAGCGTCCCGATGAAAACAGCCGTCGGTTTGGCGCGGGGGACGAACATGGCCATGAAAAAAGGCACAAACAGCGGCGCGGTGAGCAGATTGATGGTTTTATAAGTCATCTCCAGCAGATTGCCCTTGATGTGCCCGATCCCCAGGCTTGCAGCCACCACCATCAGGCCGATAAGCACAGAGATCCATTTGGCCAGCGTCACCTGTTTCCCTTCATCCATCGGCCGACGGCGAAACACCAACACAAAATCTTTGATGATCACCAGACAGGAAGAGTTGATGCCCGATGACAGGCTGGACATGGCGGCGGCAAACAGGGCGGCCAGCACCAATCCGGACATCCCGACCGGCAGACCTGCCACGATGAAATGGGGAAACAACTGGTCCGCCGCACTGGTCAGGGTATGGCCCGATGGTATCAGCGAGCTGTTCTTTTGATAAAACGCCATGACCGATAATCCCAGAGTCGCCAGCAGCACGAACACCAGGACATTGGAGATAATATGACTGAGGTACATCCTCTGCGCTGCTTTTGTGTCGCGCGTTGCCAGATAGCGCTGAATGGCCATCTGATCAGAGCCGGAGGTACACACATGCCAGCCGAACATGGACAGACAGGCGGTCAAAAAACTGACGCGGGTTTGGGTGTCAAAGAAAACCCAATCCTGCCAGTGCTCCGGCCATTGAGCGGGAATGATGGCGGAGACGCCGTCCAAATCGAAAATAATAATCAGAATGGCCAGAATCGAGCCGCCGAACAGCACAAAGGTCTGGATCACATCGGTCAATACCACGCCGCGCAGCCCGCCGAAGGACGTGTAGGTGATGGTGATCACGCCCATGATGAGGCTGATCCACCGGGCGGTTTCCACCGGCCATCCCATAATCGGCACGATCACCTTATCCGCCAACATGTAAATGATCACCGCCATCCAGACCAGACGCATGACCAGGAAATAGACAGAGGCCAGCAGACGATTTTTCAATCCCAGCCTGAGCTCCAGCAATTCGTAGGCGCTGGAAATTTTTAATTTCATAATATAGGGTATGAAAAAAATCGCCACGACCAGGTAAATAAAAGGAAAGGCGACCAGAAAAGACCACATCATCGGTCCGTTTTTCACCATTTCACCGGGCATGGACAGATAGGAGACGGTGCTGAACATGGTGGCGAAAAAAGACAAGCCCACGCGCCAGGAGGTCATCTTTCGACCTCCCAGCATATAGTCTTCGGTGCTTTTATTGCGGCGGGAAAAATAGAAACCGATGGCCAGCATGCCGGCACAGTAAGCGAGCAGAACCATCCAATCCCAGGTCTGCAGTGCGATTCTTTCTGTCGCCATTCACCCTCCCGGTTACTATGACAGTGCCTGATACCAGCGTAGATACCGATCATGACGCTGAGGATTCGGAACATACCGTTTTTTCAGTTTGATCCACTGTCGGGATGCGCCCGACAGATCCGCAAACCAACCAGCGGCAACAGCAGCCAGCAGGGCTGCCCCCATGGCCGCGGGCGCCCGGCCTTGGCTGGTTACATACTCTAATCCGCAGAGATCCGCTTTGATCTGCAGCCACAGTTCGCTCCCCACCCCGCCGCCCGTGGCCACCACTCTCTCCGGCGCAGCGTGTAGAGAAAATCGATCGATCAGTCTTTTAGTGCTGACGGCCGTGGATTCCAACAGGGCGCGATAGAAATGACCATGACGATGCAGGGCCTTCTTGTGCAGAAATCCATCGAGGCCGGGATACCCGCAGGCCTGCGGGCGGGCGAGCAATCCCTCGCTGCCGATGGGCACCGTCGATGCCTGCTGCTCCAGTTCCGCCAGAGTAAAACCAGCTGCGTGGTTCTGCTGGTACCACTCCAACCCGGTGGCGCCGTTGCCGTCAAAGACCAGCTGAAAAAAACGGCCCGGTTTAAAATCAACTCCGGTGCAGGCATCCTGAAAAGGGTGAAAAGCGGCAGTGGTTCTCACACAGGCCAGCACGGTTCCACAGGACTCGCTCATATCCGCGATCACGTCCAGACCGGCGCCAAGGCCGGCCATGTGATGATCGAGACTGCCGACTACCAGTGGAATGCCGGCCGGAAGCCCCAGCAGAGCTGCGCCCTGGCGGCTGACTCCACCTGCCAAAGAGCCGGGCCGCAGAGGTCTGGCAAGCGCCACAGATCCCAAATCCACAATCGATGTCAACCATTCCGCCCGATGGATGTCCAACAGACCGAGCAACGAAGCGGTGCCCATGTCGCCGACGGTCTCTCCGGTCAGACAAAACGTAAAATAGTCCGACAGGGTCAGGAGATGGCGGGCCCGTGACCAAAGGGCGGCATGATGTTGCTGAAACCAGAGGATCTTGGCAACACAAAACTGGTGATGGCTGGGGACGCCCAGCCCGGTCTGTTCAAGGAACTGCTCTTTATCAAAGAGATGTTCCACAGCCGGATGGCTGCGGGCGCGCTCATCGCACCATAGAACAAGGGGCGTCAACGGCTGGTATGCCTGATCCAACAGAATAAAGCTGTTCGCCTGTGAGGCGTACGACACGGCCTTTATGCCATCGCAGGCGGCGTTCGCCTGATTGCAGGCTTGCTGCAGTCCTTCATGCAGCATGCGCCAGAATCGATCGACCGGCAATTCAGCTCGCGTGCCATCGCCGGTGTCCTTGGTCACCGCCATCCGGCTCAAGCCGCAAAGCCGGCCCTGAGCGTCGAACAACCCCAGTTTAAAATAGCTGGTGCCAAGATCAACACCGAGGACCAGATCCATCAGGCATCCCTCGGATGAGCAGGCTTTTGGTTTCGTCCACCAGCAGCTGGCCGCTGATATGGCTGAACAGCGCGTTGGAAGCCTCATACCCCCCGGACGCTGCGGCCTCCGCTGTGACGATATATCCCTGCAACTCGCCGTTGGCCAGAGAGATGACGAAGGTGCGCGCAAAAGCCTGCTTGATCTGCAGCGCATATTCAACAAACAGCTCGCCGGGCCAGGCCACCCATGTCCAGGGTCCAATTTTAAAAATCTGAATCTCTGCCGGCAGGCAGTTACGCACCGCCGCCGCCACCTTGCCCTCCTGTTCCGCCAGCGCGAGGCTCAACGTCTCTTCGGCGCCGAACCAGTCGCACTCTGCTGTGCGTATTTCCTGTCTTTCCGCTTTTTCGCTGCGCAGACGATCCAGTCTGGCGGCTGCCTGGTCCAGAGCGGCTTGGGCGGCAGCGACCAGGGGAAAAGGCTTTCTCGGCAGACCGATCTCACTACGCAGGCACTGCAGACAGGGATCCGCGATATACTCCACACCGGAGGAAACCGCCCGCTCGACGGCTCGTCCAAAAAGCACGCCCAGTCGCTCCGCCTCGGCAAAGGTGTTGGCCGTCGTCACATGGCGAGGACTCTGATTGCCGGCAGGGCCTGTACAGTGCAGCACCGGGACACCGGCGCCTAAAAGATGTTGTTGCAGATACTTTCTCGTCATGCCGGGAAAATCGGCGCTGATCAGCGTCGAGTCCTCGTGCAGCACCGTGGGATGCATGGAGCAGACCAGCATGCAAGCGATGAACGTGTCCTCCAGCAATGAACGGACCATCAACACCGGCGCCTGATGATCCGCCGGCCCGGATGGATCACGACGGTTCGTGCCGATGCCGGTGCTGTCCGCCAAAGCCAACCCCACCTGTGCTCGCACCGCGTTTTTCCGCGCCTGCACAGCCGCCCGGGTCATATTCTCCTGCATACTGCGGACATAGTCCTCATCCACCACCGGCACAGCGTCGTCCTGCTCGTTGCTGAGATAATCGACTGTGATGGGGCCGGAGTGGGTGTGCGTGGCAGTGATGAGCACATTTTCCGGCGCTACACCGGTGGCCGCATGGATCTGCTCGCGGACCGAGCGGGCGATTTGCTTGCTGATAAAAATGATGTCTGTCGTCAGCATCATCTGTTCCACCCTGCCGTCGGTCAGGTAGAGAGCGGAACAGAACAGGGGATCATGAACGCCGGTGCTAAAGCGCCGGACATGCGGATATCCGTACAGGAACTGGCTATCCTGCGGCGTGATCTCTACCGCCGCGGCGCCGGCCATAAACGAAGCAGCCATCTCAATACCCTTTATCCCAATGCGGTTCTATATTCTGGGCAATGGTTTCGCTGACAATGCAGTCGGTTTCCAGCAGCTGATGGATGGAAGAGGGCACTCTCGGCGTCACCGGGCCGTGCAGCACCAGCCGCGAGATCATGCGCTGCCAGGACGTGGCGGTGTTGTGCACCGACAGGCTGTGCATCTCCATTCTCGCCTTGGAGGCGATCACCTCAGCCGGGCCGATGGTGGCCGCCTTGGGCGGCACCAGAGCCAGGTCTCCGCTCATGCCAAAGCTGCCGTGCATGGAATTCTGCGCCAGGGTGAAGGGACTCAGAGTGACGATGCGCGGCCCCATTTTTTTCCACTCTTCCAGCGGCGCATCGAATTCCGGCGCATCGGGCTCGATGAAAGCCAGGTGACCGGTCCAGCCCGGTCCGCTGTAACACATGTCCGCGCCGCCCATATCGGCGATCATCCGACCATAGTGACGAATGTTTTTATTATTGGGCGCCTGGAAATTGGCTTTCGGCGGCCGCAGCGCTTTGTCGATCTGGAAATAAAAATGATGCATCAGCGCATAAGTAAAACCCTGGGGCCAGGATTCCGGCGCCAGACGGCCATTCTCGTCCGCGTATTCATCCATGGCGAACACATACAGATTCCTGCAGTTCACCTTCCATTGATTGATCAGATAGGCCACTTTGCGGTACGACGGCACCGGGTTCGGCAGGATCAGCACTATTTTTCTCTCCTCATCCGCCGCCCGCTTGATGCGAAAAAACATATCGCTGATGAAAATGAAATCCACCTCATCATCCTGGACGATGCGGATTCTGAACTTTTGATTGGGATGCCGGGTGAGTTGCTCCCTTTTGATCTTGCGCACCCGTTCCAACACCGCTTTATCCCGAAAAGGAACCCATTGGGAAGGACTGTAGGTGAATGTGTCAGCCATAACGACTCTCCCTTATTGTTTTTGGTACACCAGGTTGCCTTCTAGGTAGGTGGCGACGCAGGCAAAGTCGGCGTTCAAAACCGCCAGGTCCGCCTTTTTCCCCGGCGCGATGCTCCCGGTCTCGGCATCGATTTTCAAAACCCGGGCGGCATTGGTGGAAGTGTATCTGGCGGCACGAACCGGATCCACGTCGCACCGCTGCACCAGATTGGCAAAAGCCCGATTCATGGTCAGAACGCTGCCGGCCAATCCGCCGTCCCATTTTCCCCCGCACAGCCGGGCCACCCCGTCGCTGATGCGGTAGGGCGCACCGTTGGGAAAGGCATACATGCCGTCCGCCAGGCCCGCGCCATACAGGCTGTCGGTGACAGCGACAAAACGATGGGGTCCCAGCACCCGGCCGGCGATTCTGATGATCTCCGGCGCCACGTGATGCAGGTCGCAGATCAGCTCACAGGTGAGTGCATCCTCTACCAGAATATGCTCGATCAATCCAGCCTGCAACACGCCCGGCTCTTTTTCGCCGGAGGGTACAAAGGCGTTGAACAGGTGCACCACGTGCGCAAGCCCGGCGTCGACGAACGCATGCAGTTGCTCCCCGCCGGCCACTGAATGGCCGAGGCCGGCCACCACTCCATGCGAGGTAAGAAAGCGGGTGAGCTCCAGGCCGTTTTCGAGCTCTGGAGAAAAAGTCACGATCTTTAACATCTCACCGATCCGTTCCACATAGATCGCGGCTTCGGACAGCGTGATCGGTCGGCGGGTGGACAGCGCCATGGCGCCCGAGCTCACCGGATTGATGAACGGGCCCTCCAGATGCACCCCCAGCAGCCTGGCTGCGCGGCCGTTGACCCTTCGCGCCGCAGCCGCCGCGCTGACGCCCAACTGCACATATTGGTCCACGGACATGGCCGCTCCGGTCGGCAACAGCCCCGTGGTTCCGTATCGTATCGCCTCCTGCGCCATGCCGGCAATACCCTGCTCATCCTTTGGCTCGTAATGGCCGATGCCGTGAATGTGCAGATCGATAAACCCGGGCACGATCCAATCATCGCCGTAATCAATGACGCGTACGGCCTCCGGCGCCCGTGCACAGACCTGCTGCACCCGGCCGTCTTTCACCACCACACAGCCGTCGATCGTTTCATCAGGAGTGACGATATGTCCTTTAACAGCAAACATAGACCAGGTCCTTGCCATAGAACATGCGAGGGTTGTTCCGGTTCCAGCCGCATGGTGACCATGGGCCGGGCAATGAAAAAAAGCCTGCACCCTGTGGCTTAATACAGCGTCACCGTCCTGCGTTCACGCTGCGATTCCAGTGCCGCGGTGAACAGCACGTGACTGAAGGCCGCCTCCTGCGGAGTCAGACAGCCGGCAAATTTTTTCAGCGGCTTTTGATGATGCAGTTCGTAGAGAAATGCCGCCCACATCTGCAGAATGGCATCGGAAAAACCGAATTCAAAAATAGAGCCGGTGTGAGTGCGAAAGGCGGTTTCGTAGCCCATATCGATGTGCTGCCAGACCTGTTCGCCGCCGTTGTATTCCAGGATCTGCAGAGTTTTCGGATGTTTGGTGGAAAAACGTGCAGCGGCCCGGGTTCCAAAAATTTCCAGAGACCAGGTATTCTTTTCACCCGGCGCGATGCGCTGCATTTTCAGGGTGAGCGGAAAACAAAAGTCGCCTGAATCGGCGTCTGCGGCTTCACAGAACAGCGTAGCATTGTCCCAAGTCCGGCACGGAACCCGGTTTCCCCGGCCATCGGGCCGTTCGCTGACGATGTCAGAAAGAATCGCCCGGACGTTGTAGATCCTCCACCCTGCGCGAAACGGAACATGACACACGTGCAGCCCGAGATCGCCCATACAGCCGTATTCGCCGTTCATTTCGATCTGCCGTTTCCAGTTGATCGGCTTGTTGGGATCCAGATCGCTGGAATGCTGAAAGCCGGCGTTCACTTCAATGATCCGTCCGAAACGGTCGGCTTCGAGCATGGCGCAGATCCGCTGTACAGCGGGGAAAAAAGGAAACTGAGAGGTGCAGCGGACAAAACGATCAGGATGCTGCCGAATGAGGTGCGTGATCCGCTCGTTGGCTTTTTGGTCCATGCCGAACGGCTTTTCAGCCATCAGGTGTTTGCCGGCCTGAAGCGCCGCCGAATAGATCTCTTCATGCAGGTAGTGAGGAACCGCGCAATAGACCACCTCCACATCCGGATTCTGCAGCAAGGCGCGGTAGCTGGTGGTCTGCTGCCGAAGCGAGGGAAAATGCTCCGCATACCAGGGAAACAGGGACGGCTCAGCGTCGCAGACAGCGACGATCTCCGGCTGCAGCGGAAAATCCATCAGATGACCCCAGCGGGCCACGCAGCCGGCGAACTCTTTTCCCATCAGCCCCAGACCGATCATGCCGAACTTGACGGTGTTCATATCCTAATAACCGAACTCTTTTTCAACTTCAGTGATGGACTCTTCGATAAGATCCATGCCCAGCATGGCGAATTTTTCGTCGATGATCAGCGGTGGAGACATGCGCAGAATATGACCTGCGGGAATCCAGGCTAATCCCTTGGCAAAGGCCTTTTGGTACACCCGCTCGCCGGCCTGGACAAACGGCTCTTTGCTGGTTTTATCCTTGACCAGTTCCAGCCCCAGCAGCAATCCTTTGCCCTTGATGTCGCCGATGATCGGATGCTCTTGCATCATCTTCTGCATCCGCTTCATAAACAGGGCGCCCATGGCGCGCACATTGTCGAGAATGTTCTCCTCCTCCATCACTTCGATGGAGGCCAGGGCGGCCGCACAGGCCATGGGATTGCCGCCATAGCTGGAGGAGACCGAGATCGCTTCCAGCACATCGGCATACTCTTGTTTGACGACCATGGCGGTCACCGGAAATCCGTTGCCGAGCGATTTGCCCAGAGTGACGATGTCCGGACAGACGTCCCAATGGTTCATGCACAACACCTCGCCGGTACGGCCCAGCCCGGTGAGCACCTCATCAGCGAACAGCAGAATGTGGTGCTTGTCGCACAGGGCTTTCAGTTTGGGGAAAAAATCATCCGGCGGAAAGATCGAACCCGCCCACCCCTGCGCGGGCTCGAGAATAAAAGCCGCGACGTTGTTGACGGTGCCCTCTTTGATGAATTCCTGATAAAAATCGATATAGGCGTCCGTGTCGATCCGGCCGTCCGGTTTTTTGAACAACGGACGATAGGGATCCGGCCGCGGCACCATATAAAAGCCGGCGCTGCGGCTGGGACCGTAAGAGAGCACGTCCGCCCGGGCCATGCGGGCACAGCTCACCGCCCCCATGGTCTTGCCGTGAAAGTCGCGATACCCGGAGATGAACTCATGCTTGCCGGTAATGGCGCGCGCCGCCCGCTGGCCGGCTTCCACCGCCGTGGCGCCATCGCTGTAAAACTGCACGGCGTTGAGATCGCCGGGCATGATCGTCGCCAGTTTTTCCACCAACGCCTCTTTTACCGGCGTGATGAAATCATGGCAGTTCATCAAAGTGCCGGCCCAATGGGCGACGGCGTCGGAAATTTTCGGATGACAATGGCCGAAGGAGGTCACATAAATGCCGGATGAAAAATCGAGATAGGTGTTTCCATCGACATCGGTCAGCGTGATGCCATGGCCTTTTTCAAAACAGACGGGAAAAAGCTTGACCTGGGAACTCAAGCCCTTAATGTAGCGGCCGCCCTTGGCCGATAACGCCACGGATTTGGGCCCCGGCCGCTCGGTGACCAGATGAGGGACTTTTTGACAGGATGCTTGCCACCAGATTTCCTTCATGCCATTCTCCTGTTAATGTATGATTATGACCGACACTGTCAATACGCGAAATACCGATTGAATGCTAATTCAGTCCGCCCTCCAGCCCAGTCAAGGGCCGGCGCGGTTTTATTTTAAACCGGCCTTGAGTGCGATCAGGATTTGCGCGGTCTTGACGTCCCGCTTGGCGGTGTAGACCACGGTCAGACCGCAAATCCGGTTGGAACGGATGCCGGTGCGATACTGCGCCTTCATCTCTTCCGAAAGCGCACTCTGCTGAATCGCCTCCTCCGCCTTGCGATTAAAATAAAACGTCGTGCGGAACGTGCCCTTGGCCAGGGAGAGCCAGAAAATCGTCTGCTTGCGGCGGGTCACCTTCATCAGCCAGCTCTTTCCGTCATGATAATAACGCCACTCTGAAGAAAAATCCGCATGATGGGCGTGAATATAGTCAAAGAGCGCCGACCAGTGCGCCTGTTTTGCGCCAATATGCGCAAAGATGATCTCGTCGGTCGGATATTGCTCTTTGTTGGAGAGCACGGGGTGTTCCATGATAAGCCTCCCTGTCGCCAATAGCGCTCAAGCGCCCGGCGAATGCACTGCCTTGCGCCGCACGACGTCTTGTCCCGCATGGTTGGAGCCTATGGTTAACCGGCCGTGGCCGGGGGCAGCTTTTTATACCAGAAAAAGTACATTCCAATGGAACACACCAGAAACACCGCTCCGGTGAC
>CAZKQR010000078.1:0-13871 GCA_964554965.1 uncultured Cytophagia bacterium
AACCCACGACCTATACGTTGCGAACGTATCGCTCTCCCAACTGAGCTACAGCCCCAAGTGTGACGTTCAGCAGAGATCCGCTCATCTGCTGCTGGATATGGTAACTAGCGGAGAGGGCGGGATTCGAACCCGCGGTAGGGGTAAACCTACACACGCTTTCCAAGCGTGCTCCTTCAGCCTCTCGGACACCTCTCCGAAAATCGCCGGACCGTTTCGTTACACCTGTTATTTCAATTCCGCCGCTCCAGGGCCCAATCGGACCCATGAACGACACATGGCGGAGAGGCAGGGATTCGAACCCTGGGTACCCAAAAGGGCACAACGGTTTTCGAGACCGCCCCGTTCAGCCACTCCGGCACCTCTCCGGACAAACTCTTTGGCCCTCTCTGCCTGACCGTTACGTCCGATTCCGCCTGATGGTGCGAAAAAAGGATTTGATCAAGGCACTGCACTCCTGCTCCATAATCCCGCTGACCAATTCGGCCCGGATATCCAACCGGTCATGCTGCGCCAACTGCAAAGCGCTGCCGCAGGCACCGTAACGTGGATCCGTTGCGCCGAAAACTATGGTGGGAATGCGGGAGAGGAGGATGGCACCCGTGCACATAAAGCACGGTTCGAGGGTAACGTACAGCACACATTCGTCCAATCGCCAGGACGCCAGCGTATTGGCAGCGGCCGTAATCGCCAACATCTCTGCGTGTGCGGTGGGATCCTGCAAGGTCTCCATCAGATTGTAGCCTCGACCGACGATGCGACCATCCTGCACCACCACAGCGCCCACAGGTACCTCTTTTTTCAACAACGCTTTGCGGGCTTGCTGCAGTGCCAGCTGCATGCCGGTGGCATGATCAAACATCTGGCTGGACCTTTCCGCTTGCGCGCCCGGAGGAGCTCGAATCCCCAACCTTCTGATCCGTAGTCAGATGCTCTATCCAATTGAGCTACGGGCGCAAATCCAGATAAATGTCAAGTAGCGCGTACGGGATTCGAACCCGTGTTACCGACGTGAGAGGCCGGTGTCCTGGGCCCCTAGACGAACGCGCCAGGAACAATACATTTAGCCGATAAATATACACATTTTCTGTAAAAATGTCAACTCTTTTAGTGCATTTGACGCACCCGTTCAGGTGGCGTGATCTTCCGATTCCTCCAGGATGTCATGCACGGCAATGGCGTTTTTGGCCTTGAGCAGCTGCTGCCGGGTCTTATCCTCCTTCAGCAATTTGGACAGTTTGGCCAACACCTTTAAATATTCGCCCACGGCATCCAGCGGCGTGCCGAGCACAAAGAGCAACCGCACCGGGTCTTTGTCCTCCGCCCCGAAATCAATACCCGGACTCAAACGGGCGAACGCAATAATGATCCGCTTCACCGCCTTGGTGCGGGCGTGCGGAATGGCTACGCCGTTGCCGATCGCCGTGCACCCCAACGCCTCGCGTTGAAATACTTCGCGCAAAAAATCCTTCTCATCGTCGATGGCTTTGTGCTGTTTCATCAAATGCACAACCTTGCCGATCACATCGTTCTTGTCCTTACCCTGCAGGTCTAAAAAGATCAACTCGGTGGTCAAATATTCTAGCAGTCGCACAACTCTTCCTTTGTTCGATTATTAAATAACACCCACGGTCTCTAGTCCGTCCAGATGGTGACGATCTCCCCATTGCCCGAGAAACCACTTGCCGTTTTCAAAATAAAAACGGTTGATGGCCGCATTATACAGCTTGGCGCGAAACGCCACCTCCACCGGAATGGCCAGAGCGTGGCGCAACACTCCGATGAGCACGCCGCCGTGCGTCACGATCAGAATACGTTCGCCGACATGCCGGCTGACGGTTTCGTGCAAAAACTCGTCGACACGCTGCTGCAACTGCCGGCGGCTTTCACCGGCGGGCAATGCAAAGGTGCCGTCGCTGAAAAAAAATTGCTCATACGCCTCGCCATAACGGCGCAAGGCCTCATCCCGCGTCAATCCCTCGAACACTCCGAGATGGATCTCGCGCAGACGGACATCCGCCTGGATGCGATGCTGATGATGGGCATTGATCGCCTCAGCGGTCTGAAACGCCCGCTGCAGATCGCTGCTGTACACCGCATGCAATCGCTCCGCCGCCAAGGCGGCTGCCACGGCGTGCGCCTGACATAATCCCTTGTTACTCAAGGAGATATCTGCGTGGCCCTGCATGCGGTTTTCCGCATTCCACTCGGTCTCGCCATGACGGACCGCGATGAGCTCTGTCTGTGCTACACTCATACGATATCCGGGAATAAACAATAAATTACCCTTATTATCCAATCTTTTCAAGTGTTATTTTTAATACTTGATTAATTGTCTAAAGATTGCTATTCTTGCGATCAAGCATCCTTGCACAGGCATTGAGAGGACCTATGAAACCATTAAAATGGGGTCTGATCGGCTGCGGCGACATCGCCCGCAAACGGGTGGCGCCGGCCCTGCGTGATCTGGAACATGGCCAGCTGCACGCGGTCAACCGCGCCGACACCGCTAAAGCCGCCGCGTTTGCGCACGAGTTCGGCGCTGCCAAATGGTACGAGCATTGGCAGGAGCTGGTTCAGGATCCCGAGGTGGAGGCGGTCTATATCGCTACGCCGGTGTTTCTGCACGCCGAACAGACCATCGCCGCTGCACGTGCCGGCAAACACGTGCTCTGCGAAAAACCCATGGCGCTGAACCTGGACGAATGCGACCGCATGCTGCAAGCCTGCGACGAGCATAACGTCCGCCTCAGCGTGGCCTACTATCGCCATTTCTATCCCGTGCTGCGACGCATCAACCAGATGCTGCAAAACGGCACCATCGGCAGGGTGGCGCTGGTTCACATCAACGCTCTGGATACGTTCGACCGCCGCTCCGGCGAAGCCCGGCACTGGCTGCTGCAGAAGGAGCTGGCCGGCGGCGGACCGATGATGGATGTGGGCTGCCACCGCATCGAAGTGCTGCTGCATCTGTTCGGCCCCGTTCAGCAGGTGACCGCGGTTACGGCCAACAACGTGTTCAAGGAACGTGACGTCGAAGATACCGCCGTGGCAGTGCTGCAATTTGAACAGGGCGGCACCGCCGTGCTCTCCGTGACGCACGGCAGTCTGGTCAATCGGGACACATTGGACATCTATGGCGAGAAAGGCCATCTGTCCATAGCCAACCTCAATGAAGGCAAACTGGTTATTTCAGTGGGGTCCCATCAATCCTTTGAATCGCTGCCGCCGCACAGCAATCTGCATCTGCCTCATATTGAAGACTTTACCCGAGCCGTCCTCGAAGGGCGTGAACCGCTCTTTTCAGGGAAACAAGGCCGCGAGGTCTCTCGTATACTGAGTCTGATTTACGGCTCCTGACAGCCGGGCGCTGCGGCAACAGGCGGCAGCGCCGCCATCATCCCTGTTTATAACAGCAAGCGACCGAAAGGAGGCACACACGTGTCTAACGCTGTTACCATAAGCCACATCCATAAAAGCTTCGATGACGTCCAGGCGGTGAAGGATCTCTCCCTGAACATCGGCCAGGGCGAGATTTTTGGCCTGCTCGGACCCAACGGGGCCGGCAAAACCACCACTATCCGCATGATGCTGCGCATCCTGCTGCCGGATTCCGGAACCATCGAATTGCTGGGCAAGCCCAGCAGCCGGGATCAGGTCGACCAGGTGGGCTATCTGCCGGAAGAGCGCGGCCTGTTCAAAAAGATGTTGGTTATCGATACGGTTAAATTTTTTGCTGAACTCAAAGGCATTCCTGCCAAAGCGGCCACACCGCTGGCCGACCAATGGCTGGAACGCGTAGAGCTGAAAGAGTGGCGCAACAAAAAAGTCGAAGAGCTCTCCAAGGGTATGCAGCAAAAAATCCAGTTCATCAGCACCATCCTGCACAAACCCAGACTGGTCATTCTCGACGAACCCTTCAGCGGCCTGGACCCGGTCAACACCAATCTGGTCAAGGATATCATGCTGGACCTGGTAAAGAACGGCACCACCATTGTCTTTTCCACCCATCTCATGGATCAGGCAGAAAAGCTGTGCGACAGCCTCTGTCTCATCAATCGCGGCCAGAGCGTCCTCCAGGGCCCCCTGGCAGAGGTTAAAGCCCGTTTCGGCAAGAATCGGTGCCGCCTCCGCTATGACGGGGAGGCCCGCTTTCTGCAAGATCCGACGCTGGTGGCCAAGTATGACGATTACGGCCAGTACGTGGAAATACAACCGCAGAACGGCATCACCCCGCAAACGATTCTGGTTAAAGCGATCGAACAGGTCACGGTACGCAGTTTCGACATCACCGAACCGTCGCTGAACGAAATCTTTATCAATGTGGTCAAGGGATAAAACAAGCAGGAGAGAGCAATCGTGAATAAAACCTGGGTATTAATAAAAAGAGAATACCTGAGCCGGGTCAAGACCAAAGGATTCATCATCGGCACGCTGGCGCTGCCGATCATGATGTTCCTGATGTTCGGCATCCAGATCATCATGTCGCAAATGGGCGCCAAGGAGAAAAAGACGCTCGCGGTCATTGATCTGAGCGGCCAGGTGACACCGGCGCTGGAAAAATACATGGCGGAGGTGTACAAGAATTCGCAGAACGAACCGCTTTACAAACTGGAAAGCGTCACCATGCCGCCCGACAGCCTCGTCGCCGTCAAAGAAAGATACAGCGACCGGGTGCGCAAGGAGAAACTGCACGGCCTGCTGATTCTGCCGCAGGAGGTGTTCGAACAGAACGAATTTGAACTATATTCCAAAAACATCAGCAACATGGAATTCAACGCCGCCCTGGAACGCTCGGTGTCGCGCGTGGTGTCGGATCTGCGTCTCGGCAAGAGCGGCATCGACCAGCATCTGGTGCGAAAACTCACACAACGGGTGGAGATCAAGACCTTTAAAATCAGCGAAGAGGGCACCAAGGAAGAGAGCGGCGCCGTGGCCTTTGGCATCAGCTATGCCATGATTCTCATCCTCTACATGGCCATGCTTATGTACGGACAGTTTGTCATGCGCGGCGTCTATGAGGATAAGAACTCCCGCGTGGTGGAGATCGTGCTCTCCTCGGCACGAGCGGATCAGTTCATGGCCGGCAAAATCATCGGCATCGGTAGTGCCGGCTTGACCCAATTCCTGGTCTGGGCCCTGTTTGTGGTGCTGGGCTCGACCTATGGCGTCATGATGCTCAAAGAGATGGCGCCGGGCGCGGACAAGATTCCCATCCCCACCATTTCGTTTTCAGTGTACCTGTTCTTCTTTGTCTTTTTCATCCTCGGCTATTTCATGTACGCCACGCTCTATGCGGCTCTGGGCAGCATGGTCAACGATGAGGCCGATGCGCAGAGCCTGCAGTGGCCGGTGACGATCCTGATCATCATGGGTTTCATGTTCATGTTTTTCATTCTCAACAATCCCAACAGCACCATGGCGGTGGTGTTGTCGCTTATTCCGTTCTTTACGCCGCTGCTCATGTTCCTGCGCCATTCCGTGGGCGCGGCGCCGCTCTATCAGGTGCTGTTGAGCGTGGTGCTGATGATCGCGTCGATTTTCGGCCTGATCTGGTTCACCGGCCGCATCTTTCGCGTCGGCATCCTGATGTACGGCAAAAAACCGACTCTGCCGGAAGTGGTCAAGTGGATCAAATATTCATGACATCCGCTTAACCGACCAGCGGTTCATACCTGTGAAAAGGGGCAGAATTTCTTCTGCCCCTTTTTATTTTATCCGCCGGGTGATCATGCCGCCGCCCACCAGCACGTCAGCCTGATAAAAGACGACCGACTGTCCCGGCGTGACCGCCGGCCGCGCGGTACGACCTCTCTCCACAGCTCGCGGTGCCGCAATCTGAACCGAGCTGATGAAGCTGAATCCCGAGTGCGGCCAACCCCGCATCGAGCGCACTACCTCCTCATTGATTTTTGCCTCTCTACACCCGTTCAACAACAGAGCGCTTGAATTCAGAATCGTATTTTTTCAGAGAAAAGAACTCGGGACACGCCTCCATAGATTTATGATTTTATACTGTTTATTGAGGGCGTGTTTACAATATAGGAGTAGGACTATTAAGCTTGCCAGGGGCTCCCGCTGGCGGACGGCATTCTCAATGAATGAGGCTTCACCCCATGCGCCGGCAAGCCTATAATAGTTGTATGAAAAAACTATTAGCATTTGCTATGATGGATAAAAGTTGTAAATTACCTGATTGCGGGGAATAAATCAAAGGCGGGGAGGCATAAAAACAAAAAGCACACCAGGACTTGGCAGCAAGTTTTTATGTGCTTTTTTTATTATAGGACATTCCACCCTCGCTCATCGCATGTCGGGCATCAAAGCCATCCATAAAGCCCTCTTTTCTTTTCACTCTCCGGTACAGCAGCATATCACAAGGACAAAGTCAGGCAATAAGAATAAAAGAATGCAAACAGGCGAGGGCGCTGTGGTGAGACCTTGCGCCTCTGCATGTTTTCCACCCTGACCAAACTGTCCGCGAAATTGGCCCGCGATAAGACCATCTCCAAAAAAAACCTTGACAAAGTGAACAGTGTTAATTATATTAATATTGTAATTATTATTAACAATTGGTTGTGAAAGAGTGAACACTATGGGTATTTCGGAACGAAGAGAAAAAGAAAAGCAGGAGATGCGGACTGCCATTCTCGATGCGGCGATGAACCTGTTCATCAGAGAGGGATATGAATCGGTCTCGATCCGGAAAATAGCTGAAAAAATCGAATATAGTCCATCCACCATCTATTTGTACTTTGAAGACAAGGACGCTATCTTCTTTGAACTCCACAACATCGGCTTTAGCCTGCTATACAACTGCCAGCTAAAAGTACAGAGCATAGCGGATCCCAAAGAAAGACTCCTGGCCCATGGCCGGGCCTATCTCCAGTTTGCCATGGAAAACCAGGAATACTATGACATCATGTTCATCGTGCGCAGCCCGGGCAAAGTGATCAGCCATTTCGACGCCTGGGAATGCGGCGACCGTACCTATGACTTGCTGATGAAAAATGTTCAGGACTGTTTTGAGATCGGATTATTCAAGGACCAGGAGCTGGAATCCGTGGCGTTTTTATTGTGGTCCGCCATGCACGGCATGGCCTCCCTGCTGATCAGAAAAAGAATCATCCTGCCCGTCCCCCTTTCATCAGAACCACCCCATATTTTCGCGCAAGCCATGTCCGTGCTACGCTCACTGATTAAATAATTTTTTTGCCTGCAGGTGAACATTGTACATATTATTATTATCGTTTATCAAAGAGGTGCTAATGAATAAAAAAATAGCCTTTTCCATCCTGATGTTTGCCCTCAGCCTGACTGCGTTTACCAGCACTTCAGCACAGTCCGTGCTCGATGCCTATATCGCCGAAGGCCTTGAAAACAACATCGTCCTGCAACAAAAGAAAATCTCTCTGGAAAAAGCCCTGTTCTCGCTCAAAAACGCCACCACGCTCTTTCTCCCTTCCGTCACCCTCCTGGGCGATTATACCAGCGGCGAAGGCGGACGCAGAATCGATATCCCAGTGGGCGACATGCTCAATCCCGTCTATTCAACATTGAACCAGCTCACGGCCTCTTACGCATTTCCACAAATCAATAATGTCTCCCAGGACTTTTTTCCCTATAAATTTTACGATGCCAAACTTCGCGCAACCATGCCGTTGCTCAACTCTGATCTGATCTACAACCGCCGGATCCAGGCCACCCACACCGGCATCAAGGAACTTGAAGTCGACCTGTACAAGCGTGAATTGATCAAAGAAATCAAAGTGGCTTATTTTCATTACCTTGCCAGCCTGCGGGCATCGGATATTTACAGCTCCGCCCTGTCCGTGGCTCAAGAAAGTAAACGCATCAACGAGGCGCTCCTGAAAAACGGGGCAGGTCTGCCGGTTTATGTCGCGCGCGCGGAAAGCGAGATCAGCCAACTGGATGCTCAGGTAACAGAAGCCAAACAAGCTTCCTCGAACGCGCAGAGTTTTTTCAACTTTTTATTGAACCGGGCGCTGAGTTCAGAGATCGACAGCTCCTTCCGCATGTCCTCAGTACCTGATACAGCGACTGAAATAACTGTGGAACGCCGCGAAGAGGTGAAAATGCTCGACAAAGCAATCAGCATCAACAGATCCCTCCAGAGTATGCACAGGCTCTACTTTCTTCCCAGGATCAATGGCTTTGCCGATCTTGGCGCACAGGATTCAGAGTTCCATTATGACAAAAGCTCTAAATACTATCTGTTCGGTGTGCAAATGTCAATCCCGATTTTCGAAGGTTTTAGAAACCGGCACAAAATCGAGTCTGCGAAACTGGATGTACGGGATGCGGAGCTGACCCTGATCTCAACCAAGAAGCAGCTAGCCCTGGCCGCATCCATGGCCAAAGGCGCTCTGGAATCAGCCCATAAAAATCTCCTTTCATCAGCAAAACAACTCTCTGCCGCGGAACAGTATCACAAACTGATCAACCTGGGATACCAGCAAGGCGTCAACAGCTATATTGAAACCGTGGACGCCCGATCGCAACTCTTGAACGCCCAACTTTTGGTCAATATCAACCAGTACAAAGTCCTGGCTGCGCAAGCCGGATATGAACGCGAAATCGCCGCACTCGACATTCATCAATAGGAAAACATCATGAAAAACAGATTATATCTATTAACAGCGCTTTTCTCCATCCTGCTGATGGGCTGCAGTAATAAAGAACACAGCACCTCCCTGGCTGACAGCGAAATTATTCCGGTGAAAACCATGGCCCTGAGCAAGCAAACCGTTCAACGCCCCATTTTCACCTCTGGCCAGTTCACCACGGACGATGAGGCCTATCTGGGATTTAAAACCGGCGGCGTAATCGACCGCATCTTTGTCAAAGAGGGCGATGCCATCCGCAAAGGTCAGCTCCTGGCCACTCTCAATCTTGGCGAGATAAAATCGATGGTGCAACAGGCCCAAACCGGCTACGACAAGGCCTTGCGCGACCATGAACGGGTGACCCGGCTGCATCAGGACAGCGTGGCCACGTTGGAGCAGCTGCAGAACACCCGGTCAGCCCTCGAACTTGCGCGTGAACAGCTCGCCATCGCGCGGTTCAACCTGAATTATTCAGAGATACGCGCCCAGAATAATGGCTTTGTGCTTCGCAAACTGGCCAGTGAAGGACAGATCGCCGGTCCGGGTACCCCGGTCCTGCAAACCAACGGCGCAGGCAGGGGGAACTGGCTGTTGAAAGTAGCCGTCAGTGACCATGAATGGGCCATGATCCAACCAGGTGATAAAGCCACCCTTGCAGTGGATCTCTATCCCGGACAAAACTACCAGGCCCATGTGTACAGCAAATCAGAAGGGGTGGACCCCTACACCGGTACTTTTTCCATTCACCTGAAGCCGGCGTCATCGCCAACAATCACCATCGCCAACGGCCTTTTCGGCAAGGCTCAGATTTTTCCCCACAGCCCCCAATCCGCCTGGATCGTGCCCTATGATGCCGTGCTCGATGGAGATGGTAATACCGGCTATGTGTTCATCACCAACGACAAAATGACTGTTCAGAAAATTAAAGTCACCATCGCCTCCATCGACAAAGAGCAGGTGTATGTGAGCGAAGGACTCGAGGGTGCGCCATGGCTGATAACCGCTGGCAGCGCCTACCTGAAGGACCATACCAAGATCAGAATCGTAGAGTAGGTACATACCATGAATATATCAGAATACTCGGTAAAAAATTATCAGCTGATGCTGATCCTGTTTGTGATGATCATTGCCGTGGGCGTGACGACGATTTTAAATATGCCAAGGGCGGAAGACCCCGAGTTGAGCGCGCCCGAATTCCTGGTCCTCGTCGTCTATCCGGGCACTAGTCCAAAGGACATGGAAGATCTGGTGGTAGATCCTCTGGAATCGAAACTCACCGCCCTGGAAAACGTTAAAAAAGTCATGAGCAGCATCAGCGATGGGGTCGCCGCCTTATGGGTGGTGTATAAACATGGCCAGGATGTGGATGAAAAATACCAGGAAGTGGTGCGGGAAGTCAACGGCATGCGTGAAGAACTTCCCGCTGACATTCACAGCCTGGATATCCGCAAATGGCTGCCTTCCAACGTCAATGTGATCCAGGTTGCACTGATCTCGGAGCATGCGCCCTATGAGCGTTTGAAGGAGCAGGCGGAGAGACTCAAAAAAGAACTGGAAAAAATCCCTGCACTGAAAAATGTAAGAATCCACGGCCTGCCGGCCAAAGTGGTGCGGATTGAATTAAAGTTCGACAAAATGGCGCAGATGCACGTACCGCTGGATGCCGTTCTGGGTACGGTCCAGAGTGAAGCCATGACCATTCCCGGCGGCAGCATCAACGCGGGAAACAAGACCTTTAATATCCAGACCAGCGGCGACTACAAGAGCATTGAAGAGATAAAGAACACCATTGTACATTCATACAACGGCAATAATATCTATTTAAAAAGTATTGCAGATGTTTATCCTGATTTTGCAAAGGGCAGTCACATCACCCGGCTGAACAGCCACAGGGCCGTCTTTGTCGTTGCCGCGCAAAAACCAGGAGAGAATATCTCGGCGACACAAGCACGTTACCTCCCGGTTCTGGAACAGTTTAAAACAAAAGTCCCGCAAAACATCGATATGATCCATCATTTTGATCAGGCCGACAATGTCAACAAGCGCCTGGGCGGATTGGGCATCGATTTCTTGATCGCCATCGCGCTGGTGGCTATCACGCTGCTCCCCCTGGGCAGAAGGGCTTCCACCATTGTGATGATTTCGATCCCCCTGTCCCTGGCCATCGGTATCGTGCTCATGGACATGCTGGGGTACACCTTGAATCAACTGAGCATCGTCGGCCTGGTGGTTGCCCTTGGTCTTTTGGTGGATGACAGCATCGTGGTGGTAGAAAATATCGAGCGCTGGCTGCGGGAGGGGCATACGCGCATCGAGGCCAGTATCAAAGCAACACAACAAATCAGCATGGCAGTCGTAGGCTGTACCACTACGCTGGTCATTGCTTTCCTGCCGCTGGTCTTTTTGCCGGGCGCTTCGGGTGATTTTATCAGAAGTCTTCCCATGGGCGTCATCACCAGCGTATTGGCGTCGATGGTAGTCTCGCTCACCATCATTCCATTTCTCGCGAGCAGAATATTGCAGAAACACGAAGGCCATCCGGATGGCAATATCTTTTTACGTGGCCTGAGGAAATTGATTCACAAGAGTTATGCCCGCTTGCTGGACAAGGCTTTAGTACGGCCCTATCTGACCCTGTCCATTGCACTGATCCTTTTTGCCGTTTCCCTGCTGCTGTTTCCCGTGATCGGGTTCAGTCTGTTTCCCGCATCGGAAAAACCGCAATTTCTTGTGGAAATAACCACCCCACTGCAATCAAATCTCGACTATACCAACGAGATCACAAGCCAAGTGGAAACGGGGTTGCGAAAACATAAAGAGGTAAAATATTTTGCCACTAATGTGGGAAGGGGAAATCCGCAAATCTATTACAATGTCGTTCCGGAAAATGAGCGCTCCGATTATGCACAAATATTTGTCCAGCTGGAACCATCGACTAGTCCGGCGAGAAAGCTTGAATTGATCCAGGAATTGCGCAACCAATGGACACCTTATCCGGGCGCAAAAGTAGAGGTGCAGGATTTTGAACAGGGGCCACCTGTCCTGGCGCCCATCGAAGTGCGCTTGTCTGGAGATAATCTGGATACCTTGAGGGCTCTGTCGCTGCGGGTTGAAAATCTGATAAAAGGCATAAAAGGCAGCATTTACGTTAATAATCCGATCAGCAATTTCAAGTCCGACATCCGTGTGGTGATCAATAAGGAAAAGGCGGCGCAGCTGGGGGTCCCGGTGATCAACATTGACCGGACCGTCCGGCTGGCCGTGGCTGGTTTTGAAGTTGGCAAGATGACCGATGAATCCGGAGAGAATTACACTTTGCTGGTTACCAAGGCCAAAAAAGAGCTCCACTCGCTCGAAGCCCTGGAGAACCTCTATGTGAACAATCTGCAAGGCCGGGCGATCCCGCTCAGCCAACTGGTATCTTTAAAACTGGAATCCTCACCCTTGACAATCAATCATTTGAACAAAGAGCGGACGGTTTCCATCAGCGCTTTTGTCAAAAAGGGATACTTGAACGACAAGGTGATCAAAGCGGTTCAGGAAGAGATGAACGCCATTTCATTGCCGGCTGGTTACAGTTATGAGATGGGCGGTGAGCTGGAGTCGCGCGAGGAATCCTTCGGTGGTTTTTCCTCCGTCATCATCATCACCATTTTCCTCTTTGTGGCGGTGTTGATCATGGAATTCAAGACGTTTAAAAGCACGGTGATTGTACTTTCCGTCATACCGCTGGGGATGGTGGGCGCCGTGGCAGCTTTGATGCTGACCGGTAATTCGCTCTCCTTTGTGGCGGTGATTGGTTTGATCGCATTGGCGGGCATTGAGGTGAAGAATACTATATTGCTGGTGGATTTCACCAATCAACTGCGCATGGCCGGCGCCACGGTTGAGGCCGCCATCCGCGAGGCGGGAGAGGTGCGCTTTTTGCCTATCATTCTCACGTCCCTCACGGCGATTGGTGGACTTTTCCCCATTGCGGTGTCCACCAATCCTTTAATCTCTCCGCTGGCGATTGTTTTGATCGGCGGCTTGATCAGTTCCACATTGCTGTCGCGCATTGTCACGCCGGTAGTGTATAAACTCATCCCGCCGAAGATTTGATCAACGGCGATCATTGAACAGCGGAACAATTCATAACAACAAACAAGGGCAAAAGTGATTCTGCCCGCACTATCTTGTAGATCTGGTGATGATTCCTCCCCCCACCAGCATATCATCCTGATAAAACACGGCTGATTGTCCAGGGGTGACCGCCGGTCGCGGCTCCTGGAAAAGCACCTGCACCCGATCACCCTCTGCTTTGTCGATCACTGCCGGATAACCAGGGTCTTTATAGCGAATGCGGACCTCGACAGCCGCCCCTAGGGGCGGCTGCGCAAAGGCGATCCAGTTGGTCTGGCCGGCCTCTAATCCTTGCGCCAGCAAATCCTGTTTATCGCCGATCCGGATGCGATTGCGTTCAGCGTCGATTTCCGTTACAAAGACAGGCCTGCCCAGACTCAAGCCAAGTCCCTTGCGCTGACCGATAGTATAGAATGGATAGCCGCGATGCCGGCCGACCACGGCATCAGCCTGATCGACAAAGTCGCCGCTCGTTATGGCTCCACCCCGCCGTTTGATCTCGTCAATAATAAATCGCTGATAGTCGTCGTCGAGAATGAAACAGACATCCTGGCTTTCACCCTTGTTCGCCACGATCAGGCCGCTCTCTGCGGCGGCCAGCCGCACCTGCTCCTTGCTCAGTTCTGCGAGCGGGAATTTGGTTCTCGCCAGCTGTTCCTGCGACAAGCGCCACAGCGCGTAGGATTGATCCTTGGCCTGATGCGCCGCCTTGCGCAACAGGTACCGTCCACGCCCTTCGTCAAAGAGCACGCGGCAATAGTGGCCGGTGGCCATATGGTCAGCGCCCACCTGCCGGCAGGCGTCGAGCAACACCCCCCACTTGACGGTGGCGTTGCAGGCCACACAGGGATTGGGGGTGCGGCCGGCCAGGTATTCATCGACAAAAGGATCGATCACCTGTCGTTGAAAGTCCGCGCGCAGATCCACGACGTGATGCGGAATACCCAGCTGCCGACACACCGCCGCCGCGTCCCGTACCGCATAGTCCGGATCTTTGGTCGCACCGTCGACCTGCAGCCTCTGACGGTTGAGGTGTTGCATGGTAATGCCCATCACCTCATACCCCTGTTGCAGCAACAGGGCGGCGGCAACGCTGCTGTCCACGCCGCCGCTCATGGCGACGGC
>CAZKQR010000079.1:0-13811 GCA_964554965.1 uncultured Cytophagia bacterium
GACGTCTTTCAACCCAGGTCCATAGCCCTGCAGCAGCACCCCACCGCAGCCCATGTACCCCATCTCGTTGCGTAGAATCGCAATATGCTGAGCATACCCCTCAAGGTCTACCGCGTAGCTGCCGCTGTGAAGGAAGCGGCAGTCCTGAATCAGCAGATGCCGAGCGTCCCGCACATAGAGCATGGCGTCCGGCAGCTCGGACTGCCGTTTGATCCACTCCTCAGGCCAGCGATCTTCAGCCATTCGATCGGTACAGGTAAACGTTATGCCCTGAATCTGCAGGTTCTGCACCAGGGCGTTCCCGGCTTCATCGCCGTGAATGTGCACCAGACGAAACAGGACAGGTGCAAGGATCTCATCGTCCGGCCGCAGAACTCCGCTGCGCGGCCACAGGTAGACCTTGCCGGCTTGGCGGTCCACCGCCCATTCGCCGGGCTCGTCGATAAAGACGACCGAATTGTATAGATTGTAATTCCCTTCCTGAAAACCATCAAGGCTGAATGTGGCCGGATTCCTGCTGTGCCGCCAGGCGGTGTCATGGCGCGGGTCTATGTTTTTAAGAACCGAGAGGGTATTCCAGAAATTGACCGGGAACAGGTTGATCTCGATCTGTCCGTCCATGCCCTGCAAGAACTGCAGCGTGCCCTTGGCAAACCGCAGCATCTGCCCTTGGGGACCCACAGCGCCCACCTGTTCGGGCTTGGGCCAGTTGCGCCAGTTCTCGTCATTGTCCAGCCGGGACAGCGTCTGCGGTTCTCCGTTGACAAAAAGCGAATGAAAGCCCCAGCCGGTATCGATGGCAGCGACGTAGAGGCGCTGCCGAATGCGCGCAGGCAAACCAGGAATGGATTCGCGCAGGCGTCGCCAGTTTTCAATCCGTCTGGCTCCGGTCACCACCGGTGTTTCACCGGCATAGGCGGTGTAGCGGATCGTCGCGTGGTCTGTTCCCGAGTCTTCAGCGCCCAATTCAAACACTTTTTCCCGCCAATGGCGGCCGCCTCTGAGATAGACCGTCACGCCCTGCTCGGGCAGGCGGGTGGCGCTTTTCAACGCACGGATCTCATCGCGCGCCCGCTCCAGCGTGCGAAAGGGCGCAAGCTGCGTGCCGGAATTGCGGTCATCGCCGCCTGGTGAAACATACAAGGAATGCGCTTCTTCGGCGGTTAAAGACGCAGCAAAAAACAGCAGCGTGATCAGAGCCCTGCACCAGGATCGAATGGACATCCCTCCTCCCTACTTTAGTGATAAACCGGACAAACAACAAAGGAGCCTTCGCGAGGGTCATGGCTCGTGGTGTCGGCGCCTAGCCGCCGGCCTAGTTGGTGAAAGCACCGGCACGGCCGGATTCGAGCTGTTGGCGCAGCGCCGCCATACGTGTCCGGCTCAAAGGATAGAATAACAGCAGAACGATACCCAGAAGAAAACCGACCGGCTGGGTGATCACCAGGGCGAGCATCCAGTAGCGGATGGTCTCCGCCGTCTGGGTGACCTGAGAGGCATTAAAACCCGATGCGACCAGCAGAACGCCTTGAAACAGCAGCGAGATCGACAGAGCCATCTTCTCGATGCTGGTGTAGACCGCGCTGTAAAAGCCCTCCCGTCGTGTGCCGGATTTGAGCTCGTCGTAATCGCAGATGTCCGCGATCATCGAATTGGTGATCATCGGCATGGTGTTGGTAAACACGCCGATGAGCAGTGCGGTGATCAGGCTGGGCCATTGCAGGGACAGAGTCCACGAGGCGGCGCCGAAAGAAAACGTATGGCTGATGAACGAGGACTCACTGCTGGTGAACGTGAACCACAGCGAAGCGTACGCCACGGCACTCATCCCCAACAGCACCAGCAGCGTTGGTTTTTTTCCGATGCGGCCGGAAAGGGCGGCGATGGGCGACAGGGCGAGGAAGTTGGCGATATTGATGCTGTTGAAAAAGACCGCCAACAGGGCAACACCTCGCAATTGTCCGCCGCGGCCGATATGATAGACGAACACGTAATAAAAAAATATACCGGTGACCGCCATGCCGAAGCGGGCGATGAAATTGCAGGCTACCAAAAGCCAGAACGGCCGATTGCCCAGCGTCATGCGCACAGCTTGCTTGAAGGGCATAGGCTGCTTTTGCGGCGGCACGATGCGTTCCTTGCAGAACAGCGACGGAAGGCCGGTGAGCAGAACGACCACGGCCACCAGAAAACTCACCGTCACCGCGCCCTGGGAGCCCTTGAGCAGGTTCGCCTGATCGCCCTCAAACCACATGGCCAGAGGCATCAGCCAGGGCGTAAAAAATCCCGCAGCCGCAAAGGCGACGAACCGCCATTTGAATAGATGGGTTCGTTCATCATAGTCCGTGGTCATCTCATAGCCCATGGCATAGTGCGGGATGGTGAACAGGGCATAGCCCACAGCGTTCATCAGCGTCATCATCACCGCCAGGTAGAGAAAAACCCGCCAATCCACTGTCACCGCTTTTGCCGCCGTGCGCCACCACGAATCTCCGTCAGCCGCCGATGGACCCGCATCCACGGTTTGAACCTGGCCCGCAGCTGTGGCGAGGTCGGCTCGATCCAGTGGAGGAAACCACAGCAGAATGCCGAGCACGGCGGTGATCAGGAGCCCGGCCAGCAGCCAAGGCCGACGGCGTCCCCACCGCGAACGGGTTCGGTCGGAGAGGAAACCGATCATCGGATCTGTGATAAAGTCGAGGAATCGAGGGATGGCGCAGGCCACGCTGACCAGAACCGCATTGACCGCCAGCGCATTGATATAGATGACGTTGACCATGCCGTTCAGTCCATAGGTGATCGTGGCATCGGCGAATCCGCCCAGGCCCCATAGAAAGCGCTTGCGGCGGGGTACCTGGTCTTTTGGCTGAGAAGGGGTTGGAGTTGATGGCAGGGGCATGATCTCCTTGTCCGGCTGGAACTAGAACGTGAATGGATAGCGGCCGTATTTTTGAAAGGCTTCGCACATGGTTTTCGTATTGATTTCCGGAATCTCGATCGCCTCCGGTTGAGGATAGGTCTTGGCCATAAAGCCTCCTGCGTGGCGGCCAAAGGCTTTCAGCAGTTGCTTGGCCTTGTCCTCTATCTGCCCGGCCGTTCCGGTCGGAAGTGTTGTCTGGATATCCACCGGGCAAAAAAAGCAAATGCGCCCGGCATAGCGCCGGCAGAGTTCGTCGATGCCCATATTATCCTGCTGATCGATCTGCAGCACATCGACCCCGATGGCGATGAAATCCTCGATCACTTCGAGGAGGCCTCCGCAGGTGTGGGAAAAAAAATGCAGAGTGCGCGAATGGCATTTTTGCACGATGGCGGCCATGCGTGGTTTGAACACCTGTCGCCAGAGCGCCGGCGAAATAATCAACTGATTCTGCAGTCCCAGATCCTCGATGGCGATCATGCCGTCCGCACCCCGGTCGGCGAAACAATCCACCACCGCGAGACAACTCTCCGTCAATTGGTCGGCCACGCGTTCCACGGTTTTTCGTTCCGTCAGCAAAGCGATCATCAGGTTTTCAAAACTTAACAGATCCAGCATGTGCTGAAAAAGGAAATGCGGAAACATGGCGAGAATATACTGATCCGCATGCTCCTGCACGATCTTTTCCATTTCAGCAAAGCGAGCGGGCAGACACACATCGGGCAGATGGTAGGCGTCGACCCTGGTCAGGTCGGCGAGGGGATGTTCTTGCGCCTCGCCAAAGGTTTTGCCGAAGCGTTGATAGACGATGCCGTACTCGTTTTCGTAGCGCAGCTCGGTCATGGCCAAGGAGGGGTGAGGCTCCGGCGGTTTGGAAAAGACCCATTCGAAATCATCGCCGTATTTAACCTCGATCGCCGGCGTGCGATTGCTGTCAAAATTATAAGGCACCCGTTCCGGGGAACGGAATTCAATCGCTCGCTTAACCAATTCCTTATTGCTGATCATGAAAAGAAAATCCGAGAGAAAGTCTGTTCGAGCCAATTTTAAAACGGCGATCCTATTGAACGCGCAGCGGAGCAAGCCATCCGTGCAGCGATCGCCGCTGGATCGCAAAACAAGAATGAACATGCTCTTAGCTTCTATTGCGACTAAAAATAGACAATAAGGCTCTGAAAGTCAAGCCGATTTTAGCATCTCGAAGGGAATCCCTTTGCGGTTGGAAAAACCGGCCGGACCCTGACGGTCCGGCCAGGCAGGATCACACATTTCAGCGATGAGAGGCCTTTACAGTACAGTTCGGCCGAATGCTGCACATCAGCCAGTCTAAACGCCGGAAACCACCACATCGGTGAACACCAGACTGGGGGTGCGCCAGGAAGAGTAGAGCCAGGGATCGTTGGCTGCTTCAGCCAGTTTGTGCCAGAATTGCAGATGGTTGTCCGCGATGTTCATCTCCGCGATGGATTGCACCGGTATCCCCTGATCAAACAGTTTGCCGTTGATGCCGATGGAGGCGTCGCCGGTGGTCGAGTTGGAATTGCCGCCGATGAATCCGGTGATCAGAATGCCGCGTCCCAGATCTTGCATGATCTCCTCCAGCGAACGCGTGCCTGGCGGGATGATCAGATTGGCGGGACCAGCGGTGGTGGGTTCCCATTCGAGCTTGCGGCTGTAATACCAGTCGACAAAAAATTCCTTGAGCACGCCGCGGTCGATCATCACTCTTTTCTTCGCCGCCATGCCGTCGCCGTCGTACAGCCGGCTGCCGAGCCCGCCGGGCACAAAGGGATCGTCCATCAGAGTCAACTTTAGACTGGCGATCTGCTGCTCCTTTTTATCCGCCAGGAATGAACGTTTCTGCTGGATGCTGGCGCCGCGCATAGCGGCCAATAGACCACTCATCCATCGCGGCACCTGCTGATTGTGAATGATGATGGGCAGCTTTTCGGTTTTGATTTTGACGGCGCCTAAAAGATCCAGCGTCCGCTTGGCCGCCTCCCTGCCGATGGTTTCCGGACCGGGCAAACTATTGCGTTTGACCGATTCGGCATCATAATAGCCGTTCGGCCGGCGATCTCCCAGGTCTCTGGCCGTCATCTCTGCCGCAGATGTATAATAGGTGGATGACTGATAGCCCTGAGCGCCGTTGCTGGCCAGCAAGACCGACTCTGCAAAACCATCCTGCACTAAAGAGGTGACGGAGATAACCTTGTCGCCGCCGGCCTGCAGACAGGCTGACTCGATCACTTTAGCCGTGGCATGGCGGTCTTCAGGGGTATAGCCGGCATACTCTGGATCATTCAATTCAAGGTCCACTTCAGACCGGCCCTGATAATATTCGGGATCCGGCAGCGAACGATACGGATCTTCAGCCAACAGCCGGGTGGCAGTCACCGCGTCGGTGATAAATTTATACAACGCCTCTTTGCGCAAATCCGAGGTGGATTGGCCGGAATAGCGGCCATCGACGAACACCTCCAGGTTCAATAGGCGCTTGGCCGCCTCTTTGATGTTCTCCGGTTTCTGTTGCCGATAGCGGATTTCCACCGACCGTTCGCGGCTGATCTCGGCACGGCTGGCAGCCGCTCCGGCCCTTTTGGCCGTTTCGACCGCCCAACTTGCCAGGTCAAACAACTCCTTGTTCATGGTCGCCTCCTTATGCATTCAAGCCGCCAATGGTCATGGATCTTACCAGAGCGGTCGGTAGTCCAAAACCGACGGGTACCGTTTGCCCATCTTTGCCGCAATAACCTGATCCGCCTCGCGACATCTCCAGGTCATCAGCCACCATGGTCACGTTGGCCAGCATTTTCGGCCCATTGCCCATAATGTTGACATCCTTGATGGGCGCCGTGAGTTTGCCGTCTTCAATCAGGCGACCCTGGGAGACGTAAAAGGCAAAATCCCCTTCCCCTATGTTAACCTGGCCGTTGCTGACATCTGTAACATAGATGCCCTTGGGGACGCTTTTAATGATCTCCTCCGGCTTGGCCGGTCCGGCCAGCATATAGGTGTTGCGCATTCGCGGGATCACATAATGTTCGTAGCTCTGCCGCCGGCCGTTGCCGGTCGGCGCCACCTGGTAGTGTTTCGCTGAAATCTTGTCGTGCATATAGCTGGTGAGAATGCCCTTATCCACCAACACTGTCTTTTGCCCGGGTGTCCCTTCATCATCCACATTAATCGATCCGGGCAAATAGTCGTTAGTGCCGTCATCGATGATCGTGACAAAAGGCTCAGCCACCTTTTTATTCAACATCTCAGAGTAGGTGGAGGTCTTTTTCCGGTTGAAATCCGCTTCCATGCCATGGCCGATGGCCTCATGCAATAGAATCCCGGTGACGCCGGGCCCCAGCACTACCGGCATCTCACCAGCCGGTGGCTGCACGGCCTCGAACAGCACCGACACCCGGCTTGACGCCTCTTGGCACAACTCATCGATCAGGGCAGGGGTGTAAAAAGAAAAATCACGCCGGCCGCCGAAATTATAGCCGGCCCGCTCCCGCTTGCCGTCCTTCTCTGCGGTCACCGAGGTGTACAAATAGCTTTTCGGTTGCAGGTCTTCGGCTTTGACGCCGTCGCTGGTGACAATCAGGATACGCTTTTGCTCATCGGCAAAGGTGGCATTCACTTTAACGATGAGCGGCGATGCGCTGAAACACTTGTCATTGACGGATTGGACGATCGGAAGTTTCTCGGCCAGGGGCACTTGCGTGTACAGGCGCGCCAAAGGGTAACGGCCGGCCGTTTGCAGACGGCTGAACTTGGCCGCCGGCTTTCGCGGACCGGCATCGGCGATGGTCGCTGCCGTGGCAGCCGCAGCGGACATGGATTTCTCATCGAGCTCCTGAGTAAAGCCGTACCCCACCTGGTCCCCTTTGACTGTGCGAATTCCCACACCCAAGACCACGGAGCTGTAGGCCTGATTCACCTTGCCGTCCTCGAGCACCACATAATTGCTGATCATATGCTCAAAGAAAAGATCGGCCCAGTCCCCACCTTTAGCGAGCGCCTGAGCCAGAACCCTGCGGCACAGGGCATCGTCGATGCCGAACTCGGCGGAAAAATAACCCTTGCCGGCAGCGTAACTTGCCTTTAGCCAGAGGCCGTCGAGCAGCATGCCGCCGGCTGCCGCGCCTACGGTTGATTTTTTAAGAAATGAGCGGCGAGACAGTTGTTCCATGATTCCCTCCTGCGAAAAACTCGCAAAACAACAACCTGAAAGCCTATGTAGTGCATACGAAATAGAAACTAAAAGGATTCAAAAATCCGCCCTCCTTGTTCTCTATCGTCCTTGTCACACTAGGATTTTTAATATACGCTCACAACGCCCTCGGCGTTCACATCTGATGAGGCTCTTACCGGTCCGCAGAACGAATCCCTGATATTTTTGAATTCTCTTTGCTGAACCGATCGATGAGCTCGAACGTGGCGGGAATCGTTTTTTTCAAGCGGTCATGAATCTCGATGGATAGAGACGCTTGGCTGAAGGGCACGTTCTTTACATACTCTTGAATTGCGCCGGCCCGGCGGCCGTATTTATAGCCCCAGGTGAAATTTCCCGTTTCATCGCACTGCACCTCCGGATTATCCCGATTGGCCACGCTAAGGTAAAACTCGCCGGCAGACTGATCGCCCGCGTTAAAAAGCTGTTCTGTTCGCAAATATTCGTACAGCTCCCAGGCGGTACGGACCGCCGGATCGACCAGATGAATGGTTTCCGCCATATAGGGACGATAGAGATAATCACCCTGCTCCTGGTAGTTGTATAGATACGCAAGCCGCGCTTTGAATGCATTCAGATAAAAGGGATAATGGGTGCAGCCGAGAATGATGACCTTGAGGGGATGGCAGACCTTAGCCTTGCGCACCTGTTCCAGCAGAGAGAGAAGATTGTAGGCGATATAGTTGTCGATGGAGTTGATCTGCAGAGCGCGTGGCCGGCTCTGCTCGCCGTCGTAAAGCATGCGATGCCCGGTCCAATCGAATCCATAGCGATACAGCAGGACCGAATCGATGACCGCCTGGGGATGAGAAAAAGAGGGGCCCTGATAACCGGCCCGGGGGCCGACCGCCTGCGGGGAGATGAATTCACCGGCGCCGTCGATGGCGCCGGCCAGGCCGAATCCGGGCTGTTGAAAGAGCTGAATGCAGCCGCGGTAGCCACGTGCGGCCATTTGCGCCTGCAGCGCCTGCGGATAGCCGTTGGAGGACACAGTCCCCGGAGTGGCCATGACGGCGATGGTCCCATCCGCAGAAGGCGCGAAATAGTCCAGAGCGCCGGTTACCCCTGCATCGATGACGCCGATCACCTTGATCGGCAGATCCGCGCGCTCGAGAAACCGTTCGATCTCTTCTTTGCCGTAAGCGGTGGCGGTATTGCAGGCGATGACCACCGCCTTGACCGGAGATTTGTCCGTAGACGGTGAGCGGCTCTGTGCCGTGGCATAATAGCGGTTGCCGAGGAGAAACTGCAGATCCTTAAAGATATGCTCGGTCAGCAGGGGCAGATTGTTTTCCGCTGCATACTCGCCGTAAGGCATGTTGGCCTGATCGCCAAAGTAGATAAAACGCTCTGCCTGAAAATCACGGCGGCCGTCGCCGTCCTCATCCATACGATGATCATTGTTGTCAAAGGCGTCCAAGCGCACGATGGCATCCAGCACCGTCAGGCCGCCGGTGCCGGAGTCAAAGACGCCGATGGGCAGGGTGCGGTCGTGGCGCGGATAGGCCGCGGTGTCGAGATAAAAGGAACTGCTTGTATCCTTCAACATGACGTCGCGGATGTCGTGGAGAACCGCGACCTCTCCTTTACGCCAGGCACTGCTGCACTGGAGCAAGAGCAGAGCGCAGCCCAACCCGATCGTTTTTTTCAGCAGCGTTAAGCTCACCTCAGGGTCCTTTTCCCGCCGGACGCGGATAAATCGGCTATCTCTGCAACAGAGCGCTAAAAGTGCGCCAGAACGCCTGGTGAAAGGCGAGGCTGTTTTTTTCCTGCAGATAATCATGCAGCGTTACGGCCGCCGAGTCCGCAGGAGACAACCGGCGCCGCACCCCTGCGGTGTCATAGATCGCAAAGGCCTCGGGATGAAATTGCACACCCAGGACGTTGGGAAAGCGCGCATGGGTGATGGCCTCAACCACCCTGCCGTCCAGCGAGGTGGCGGCGATGACCAGATCCTTGCCCAGTTCATTGATTGCCTGATGGTGGCTGCTGCAGATCAAAGGCTGCTCCTGCGCCGCTCGATTCATCTTTTCCACACACCATCCATCGGGAATGAATCGAATGGGATGAAGATGACACCAGAACAGATCCGCGCCGGGATCGAGTTGGCGATGGTAATTGCGGTGACGCGCGGCGCTCTCCTGCTCCAGAACCTCCTCCACATAGCGCAGGCGGTACACCTCCGAGGGAATATCCTGATACAGAGTGCCGCCGGCGGCGGCGTTCATGGTCTGCATGCCCAGACAAAAGCCATACACCACGAACTCGGGCTTCTCCTCCAAAAACGGCTTAAAATCCGAGTTCTGACCGCCGCCAAGCAGATGAAAGAGAAACGACAGCTCAAAATAGTGGCGCATGGGCGTGGAGATGCCGGTGAGCAGAGAGGTTTTCTGTCCATAGGCGACGGGCGGGATATCATCGCCGCCGAAAAAAATCGCCGCCTCGCTGTTTTTAAACAGACGATAAAATGCATCGCTGCACTCATTCTTTTGAAACAGATTGCCCGCCTCCAGCGCTCCGGACAGCGTCTCCACCTCGACCAAGGGCGGCCGTTCGATGCTCTCCAGCATTTTGGCAATGCCCTGCGGGTTCCGCTCCGTCTCCTCATGGTACACGGCCACCAGCACCGGACGATCGACGGCGATGATCCTCTGTTGGATCTTTTTCACCATGCCGTCAATATCCGATGGACTCGGATCCACCAGCAGGATGCGTACAGCGGCAGGCGGCGCCGCCACCATTCCGCGGTGACAACTGGTCAGGTCTGCGACCAGGCAGGTCAATGCAAGGAAAACAAGAAACCTTTTTTTCATAAGCAACCTTGTGCAAAGTGAGTGGTTAACACATCTCCGCCCTCTTCAACGGGTCTCACCGCCGAGCGGCCTGACTTTTATGGCCATCCAGAAAAAATCAAGATGAAATTCCTGCGGCGAAGGCAAGAGACTGCCTCAGACAGCCGCCGGCTCTCTGAACATCGCCGCGGTGCGGCAACTTTCCACAGGGTAACGGCCGACAGCGGTTTCATCGGACAGCACGATGCCCTGATATCCGTTCCTTAACATATCATACAGATGGCATACCTCCGACCGGGTCGGTTGCGGATGATGGGTGGTATGCTCCAGCACCTGGCCGGCGAGATGCACGGGTTTGGTCAACGTTGCAACGCCTGTGTTGAACTGCGAAACCAACCGGGCCATGGTCTGCAGGCCGGCTTCCGCGCCCAGATCGCCGCGACACAGCCACAGCGCGTCAACCGACTGCGCCATCTCCGCAGCCTCCTTCAGCGCGCTTGGGCGCTCCAGTTTGGCGATCAGATGGGTCCGGCTGCCGAGCAGAGAGCGATAGGTGGCCATCTCCTGCGCATCCTTGACAAAAGAGATGGCATAGCCCAAATGGGGAATCCCGGCGGTGCTGCGCACGATCTGTTCGTCCCGGTCGCTCAACCGTTCGATGCGAATCGTTGCGCCGGGCAGGCTGAGGCCTTTGCGCCGGCTGATCTCACCGCCTGTCAGCACCCGGCCGCGCACACGTTCGCCGCCGGCCGACTCGATGGCGATACGGATTTTAGCGTCGTTTAAAAAGAGATCACCCCCGCCTCCGGCCATCGCCGCACGAAAAAAATCCTCATGCGGAACCGGCAGCAGACCCGGACCTTCTGCGTGGTCCGACAGCAGCAGATCCACCTGCCGGCCGGCCGTCAGCCGGCAGGTGGGGAATTCGCCCAATCGCCATTTACTCGCCTGCAGATCCAGAATCACCGGCACGTCACAGGGCGGATCCTGGAGAAACCGGCGCAGCCGGTCCAATAGCTCCTCCAGCTCCGGCACAGTCAGGTGAGAGGTGTTGATGCGAAAGGTGCTGCAGCCGGCGGACAAAAGCCGGCGCCACACCTCGGCATGGTCGCTGGCCGGCCCCAGGGTGGCGGTTATTCGATACTCCATGGGTTTCCTTGTTCCAATCGTGTGGATCAAGTTTAACGACATTTGTACAAGGAAGCAAGGAAAAATTGGTTGCTTGAAATTGTAACAATTTTTTCTTACTTTGGCTTTGATAATCCTTACGATAATACGGCAAAACCGACAAAGCCCATGAACTATATCGCCGACCTCCACATCCATTCGCATTATTCGCGCGCCACCAGTAGAAAATTGGATCCTGAAAACCTCTTTATCTGGGCGCAGCGCAAAGGGGTGCAGGTGCTCGGCAGCGGCGACCTCAGCCATCCGCAATGGCTCGCCGAGATGCGGGAAAAGCTCAAGCCCAGCCCCACGGCCGATGGCTTTTATACGCTAAAGCCGTCGCTGGCAAAGACGCTGCACGCCGAGGTGCCGGCCGCCTGCCGCGCACCGGTTCATTTTATTCTTTCCGGGGAGATCAGCAGCATCTATAAAAAAGACGGCGAGGTGCGCAAAGTACATAACGTGATCTTTTTCCCCTCCTTTGAGTCTGTGCAAAAATTTCAGGATCGTCTCGACCGCATCGGCAACATCCGTTCCGACGGCCGGCCCATCCTCGGCCTTGACAGCCGGCATCTGCTGGAGATCGTGCTGGAAACCGATCCGCGCGGCGTGCTGATCCCGGCTCATATCTGGACGCCGTGGTTTTCTTTGCTCGGCTCCCAGTCCGGTTTCGACAGCGTCGAAGCCTGCTTTGACGATTTGACCCAGCACATCTTTGCTGTGGAAACAGGCCTCTCCTCCGACCCGCCCATGAACTGGCGCTTGACTCAGCTGGATCGGTTCAATCTAGTCTCCAACTCGGACGCCCATTCGCCGGAAAACCTGGCGCGCGAAGCCAATGTGTTCAATACCGAGCTCACCTACGACAGCCTGTTCGCGGCGCTGCGCGAAAAAAACCATCCCGGTTTTTGGGGCACGCTGGAATTTTTTCCAGAAGAAGGCAAGTATCACATGGACGGCCATCGCAAGTGCAACCGGATGATGCGCCCTGCAGAGACGGTGCGCAACAAAGGGCTGTGTCCTGTATGCGGCAAACCAGCGGTGCTGGGCGTGAGCTATCGGGTGGAGGAACTGGCCGACTGCGAAGAGGGCCGCCGGCCCGCCGACGCCAAATCGTTTTCCAGCATCGTGCCGCTGATGGAGGTGCTCGCTGAAGTGATGGCCGTGGGAGCTACTTCCAAAAAAGTACGGGCGCTGTATGACCTGCTGCAGCAAAAACTCGGAGCTGAATTAACCATTCTGCGCGACTGTCCGCTGGACGAGATCGGCCTGGCCGGCGGGCCGCTCACCCGTGAAGCCATTCGCCGTATGCGCGACAGCGAGGTGGACGCACAGCCGGGCTACGATGGTGAATTCGGCGTCATTCGCCTGTTTCGCGGCGACGACCGGGAAAAAATCCTCCAGGCGAATCCCCTGTTCGAGATCGCTGCCGCTGGTGAAAAAGCCAAGCCCGCGGCTGAGGAGAAAATAAAACCGCCGCGCCGGAGCAGAACAGAGGCAAAAAAAGTCAGGGAAGAAAGCGGCGACTATGGGCTGAATCCGGAACAGGAGGAGGCGGTGCGCCATCACGGCGCCCCGCTGATCATCCAGGCCGGACCCGGGACCGGCAAAACGCGCGTGCTGACGCACTGGCTGGCCCATCTCCTTCGCAACGGCCTGGCCACCGCGGACCAGGTGCTGGCCATCACCTTTACCAACAAAGCGGCCGCAGAACTGCGCAACCGTCTACGGTCGCTGCTGACAGAGGACGCAGGACACACGCCGTTAATCTCCACCTTTCATGGGTTTGGTCTGCATCTGCTGCGACAGACGCCCGCTTTCTTTGCTCGCGATCATTCGTTTCGCATCATCGCTGCTCAGGACGATCCCGCCTTTCTCGCAGATCTGGAGAAAAAATGCGGACGCCGCATTCCCGCCAACGAACTGGAGCGCATCTCACTGATCAAAGGCCGGCTGTTCGATCCGGACACTCTGCCGCCGAGCGTCTCGGCGCAATTGGGGCAGGACTTTCTCGCCCATTTCCGCAGCTATGAAAGCCTGCTGGCGGAAAAAAACGCAGTGGATCTCGACGATCTCATCTGCATGCCGGTGCGCCTGCTGCGCAACGATCCCGAGTGGCGCCGCACCTTTCTCCAACACTATAAAGCCATTGCCGTGGACGAATTCCAGGACATCAACCAGGCTCAATACGAGCTGTTCAGAATCTTTGCCATCGCCGCCTCCGAAGTGTGCGTCATCGGCGACCCCGATCAATCGATCTATGGCTTTCGCGGCGCCTCTCCGCAGTACTTTGGCCAACTCATGCAGGACCTGCCGGACCATCGTTTTATCAAATTAAGCCGCAACTATCGCTCCAGCCAGAACATCCTCGATGCCTCCGGCCAGGTGTTGGGACGATCGGACTCTGACCTGCACTCCGGCATCCCGGCGGAGATTAAAATCCAGGTACGGCAGGCTGTTTCAGATCATGCCGAAGCGGAACAAGTGGTCAAGACCATCGAAGAGCTGCTCTCCGGCACCACCTCTTTCAGCATGGACAGCGGCCGGGTGGCGCGCGGCGCCGAGACGCACGGCTATGCCTTCGGCGATATGGCGATCCTGCTGCGCAGCAAAAATCTGCTGCCGCCGTTGATCGAGGCGTTGACCCGAGCCGGAATTCCCCACGAAACGATTCAGGAGCAGCCGCTCAGCAACGATCCCTATG
>CAZKQR010000080.1:0-13675 GCA_964554965.1 uncultured Cytophagia bacterium
CTGTACGCCACCGATACGATCCTTTCCAGCAACAACGGCTATGCCTTGCAAGCACGCGATAAAGCAGGGCCGGCCCTCATCAAAGCCTTCACCGCAGGCAAGAAACGCATTCGTATGGTTTTCAGCGAAAAAGTGAACACCGCCGCCTGGCCGACTTCGCCGGCCACCAACTCCCGGTTCAAATGGTTTGTCGATGGCGCTCTGTACAACGGCGTCAACGTGTACTATACCGGGCTTTCCGGCAGCAGCCGCGACAGCGTGGTGTACCTCAACCATATGGGCAGCGAATGGACCAAACTGGACAGCGGCGCCATCAACTTTTTCAATCCCAATGTGGTCCGGGACTTGGCTTCCGCCGGCAACAACGGCAACACCCAATGGGATGATGATTACAGTCTGAGCAATGCACCGCCGAGCCTGCTGGGCTCCGACGTGCCGGTCAAACGCGACGACATCGCGCCGAAATTGCTCCAGCTGGAGACCGTGGATCGGGACTATGACGGCAAGCTGGATCATCTGCGCCTGGTGTTCGATCCGGAATCACCGGTTTATCCGATCAAATCCTTCCGGCCGGCCAACTGGACGGTCACCGGTTATGACGGCACCAAACAAAACCTCGGCGTGGATCTGAGCGTCTACCCGGGTTCACCGGATTATGTCGATACCGTGGAAGTGTTTATTCGTTTCAATGAAACCATAGGCTCCGGACCCTCTCTCACTCCCTATGGCGGCGATACCGGCGACGTGCTTTTCGCTCAGGTGGCCGCAGGCCTGGGGTTTGCCGACTGGGCGGACAATGTGATGCGAGCGCTGCCCGATCCGATGATGCCGGTGCGCGATAAAGCCGGCCCGGCCATCATGGCCGCCCGCACCATCAGCACCAACGAGGTGCAGGTCGATTTGAGCGAGGACATCGATGAGGGTACGCTCGGCAAATGGGATTTCTATCTGAATATGGGTGTGGATTATGAGATCAGCTGGGTGTTCGACAACGTAGCCGAAAGCAACCCCGGCCGGGTTTGGCTGCACGCGGTCTCTCAATCCTGGTGGCTGCCGAATCAAGAGGGCCTGCTCCGTTTTTATCCGGAACAAGATGGCGAGGTCTATGACCTGGTGGGCAACGTCAACCAGCAGACCGCCTCTTTCACGGTCGGTTCGCACTCCGCCAGCCAATTCGATATCTCGCTGGTCCCGGACGAAGCGATCTATCGCGGCGTTCCTTTCACCATCGAGGTGATCGCGCGCGATCGCTATGGCAATGTGGATGAAAATTTCCCGGAACAGTTCACCCTCTCCAGCAATCTATCGCAGGACAATATCGATCTGCCCGACGGGCTGCAGAGACTGCACAACGGCGTCGGTTATTTCACCATCACCAGCTATGAGACCACCACCAATCTGCTGCTCACCCTTACGGTGAAACACGACAGCTACGACCGGTTCTACAGCACCTCGGATCCGTTCACGGTCATCGATCCGACCATCGATGCGCCGAACCGGCTGACCGTCAGCGATGTGCCGGGCGATCAGGGCGGCTTTGTCAACCTGACCTGGGATTTTTCCGCCAATCACCCGGGATTCGGCGTTCCGCCCGCTGTCAGCTTTTATGAGATCTTTTTCGAACAGGGCGGGAAAATTTATACCTACACAGAGACCATCACCGCGACTGACACCACCGGCACGGCCCGGGATTCGATGCGCGTCAAGCTGTTCTTCGGCAACCAGGATTCCGCCCGCTTCTGGGTGCGTGCGGTTTGGGATCCCAGCAAGACGATCTCCGCCCTGTCGGCCACCACGAGCGACGGCCGGCCGACCTTGGAAGACCTCCATCCGGTTCTGCTGCGCGACCGCGGCCGGCCGGTGATCTCCGGCAAACGCACGGCGGACGCCACCCTCGCTGCGGTGCAGAGCGAAAAGCTCATGTCCGGCACGATCATGGGCAGCGGGCGGGCGATCGACAACGTTCCGCCGAAAAAACCCGCTGCCATTGCAGCGGACAAAGCCGGCGTCACCGTGCAACTGCACTGGCGCAAAGTGACCGACGGCATCAACAACACCCCCGAGCTTTTTGGCCTGCGCTATCAGGTGTTCAGCCATGGGGCCAAAGCCTATTTTGATCCGGAAAGCGAAGGGGAGCTGGTCATTACCACGACGGACACCGCGTTCAGCTTTAACGGCCCGGAATTGCGCAAGTACTTTTGCGTGCGCGCCATCGACAGTGACAATGAATCCGAGGTCACCAACCGGGTGGGCAAGTACGGATTCACCCTCAACAGACCAACGGTTCCGACGCAGACCGCCTACACCTATCTTTCCCTGCCGCTGGTAAACGGCACACTGGCCAAAGCCAGCCAGGTGGCCTCTTCGGTCGGCAGCGTGGTGGCGGTGGTCAAACTGGATTCTACCACCAACCGCTTCAGCAAGGTCTTTATCCCCGGCATCAGCCGCGCCAAGGACGATTTCACTCTCAGCGTCGGTGCACCGGTGCTCGTGGCGGTCAACCACCTGGCGACTGAAGACTGGTTCATGACCGGCGCCGTGCCCGATCCCGCTTCCATCCGGTTCACCATCAACCGGAGCGCTGCGGGCAAATACACGGAAATCACTCTACCTCTGGACAAGCTCGCGATTCAAAACGCCTCCGGTCTGGCGGCGGCCATCGGCGGCGTACGCGCGGTGCTCAAGCTCGATCCGGCGAAGAATCGCTTCAGCCAGGTCTATATTCCCGGCATCTCGCGTCAAACGGAAAATTTCTCCATTGCCCCTGGTGAACCCGTGCTGATCAACTGCAGCACCAGTGCACCAGCCACATGGCCGCAATAAGCGAGTCCAATGGGGGGCGGCCTTCGCCCCCCTTTACCCAGAACTGTTTGGAGGTTATACCATGAAATACAGAACGCTTATAACAACGGTCATGCTGAGCTTTTTGCTGGGCACGGCCGGGATTGGGTTCGCCCAATTGGACAACATCATTTACGGCACGGTGCAAAATCCCGATGCCTCGATTCCTTTGGAAAAAGAGATCATCTATCGCGCCTTTCTCACCAGCGATATCGTCGATACGACGGCGGCGGATTCTTGCTCCGATACCGGCGGCTGGATGATTAACCTAACGGATTTCGCCTCCGTCCTGCCCTCCTGGCAGGCCGGCGATACCCTGGTGGTGCTGTTCACCAACATCGGCACCGGCACTTTTACCGGCGCCCGCAGCTCCAGCCGATATGTGACTCTAAGTGAAGCGGAGACCGGCGGACTGCAGAACGTGGGCAACGCCGCTCTGCCGGTGGAGATGGTCTCCTTTGCCGCCGCCTGTCGCGATCGCGGCTGGGGCTATGAAGTGAGCTTGGATTGGAAGACGGTCAGTGAGACCAACAACTTTGGTTTTGAAGTGCTGCGCAGCCAGAACGGTCAGACCTTTGAAAAGATCGCGTTCCTGTCCGGCGCCGGCTCCACCACCGCCGCACAATCCTACAGCTATGTGGACAAGGACGTGGTCAGCGGCAAATATTATTATCGCCTGAAACAGATCGACACCGACGGACAGGTGATGCTCTCGGATATCAAGGAGATCAACCTGGCTGTTCCGGATCGCTATGAGCTGGGCCAGAACTTTCCCAATCCCTTCAATCCCACCACCGAGATCATGTTTAAGGTGAAGGAAGAGGGACGCGTTCAGCTGGTGGTCTTTGATCTGCTCGGTCGCGAAGTGGCCACGCTGGTGGACGGCAAGCTCGCCGCCGGCATTCACAAGATCAACTTTGACGGCCGCTCCCTGCCTTCAGGCATGTATCTGTATGTGATGAAAGCGGGCGCCTATCATCAGGTCAAGAAAATGGCGCTGATCAAGTAGCCCCCTGCCTTTATCCGAACCGGCGTTCGTCGGCCGGTTGCCGAGGTCGAGTTGCAGAAACCATCCGTTCGTTCCTCCCAAACGGATACCTCCCAAAGGCCTGCGGAAAATCCGCAGGCCTTTTTCATGCACAAGGGCCGCTCCGGTGGGAAAAACCCTTGATTCTTTGCTGAATTTGTCTTAATTTGTCATGTTTTAGCTCTTTAGCTCATCCTAAAAAGAGGGATCCAAATGGGAATGATGAATAAACTGCGCGAAGGCACCAAGACCATCCTGATGATTCTGGTCTTTGCCTTCATTGCCACCATTGTCGTGGACTGGGGCATGGGGGGGCTCAAACGGGACCAACCCCAGGGCGTCATCGCCTCGGTAAACGGCAAAGAAATTCACTACGAAGAGTTCACCCAACGCTATCAAAACGAACTCGCTCAGTATCGCGAACAATCGGGCAGCGATCCGGAAGGCTATCAGCTGCAGCAGATCGAGAACCAGGTGTTCGAAACGCTGGTGCAGCAACGCCTGCTCAGCGATGTGGTCAAAAAGGTTCATCTCGACGCTTCCGACGATGAGATCCTCGAAGAGATCTACAACAATCCGCCTCAGGAGCTGCGCCAGAACAAGGTGTTCCAGGACAGTACCGGCGCCTTCAACATGAAGAGCTATCAGGCCGCGCTGGACAATCCCGGCGCCGGCCAGTTCTGGACCGCGGTGGAAGACTATCTGCGCTCCTCCCTGCCCATGCGCAAACTGGACAACCTCATCCGCGCCTCTGCGGTGGTGACCGAAGATGACGCCCGGCAGGAATACATGAAGCGCAACCTGAAAGCCAAAGCAGAGTATGTGCTCTTTGCCGCGGATCAGTTTGCCGCCTCTGCGGCCGCTCCGGCTGAAAACGAAATCACAAAGTTTTATGACGAACACAAATCAGACTATGAGCAGGCCGAACAGCGGATCATCGATTATGTGCTGCTGGAGTTCAAAGCCACCAAAGCCGACAGCGAGGCGATCCTGAGCCAGGCGGCCGACATCCTTCAGGAGGCCAAATCCGGAACCGACTTTGCCAACCTGGCGCAGATCTACTCTCAGGACGCCGGATCGGCCAAGAACGGCGGCGATCTCGGTTGGTTCGGCAAAGGCCAGATGGTCAAACCCTTTGAAGAAGCGGCGTTCGCAGCCGCCAAGGGCGACATCGTTGGCCCGATCGCGTCCCAGTTCGGCGTGCACATCATCAAAGTCGAAGACAAAAGGATCGAGAACAAGGAGCCACAGGTCCTGGCCAAACATATCCTGCTCAAATACGAGATAAGCCCCAAGACGCGGGAAAATCTGCGCGAGGAAGCGTCCTATCTGGCCGAGGCCGCCAAGGAATCCAACCTCGCCACCATCGCCAAAGCGGAAAACCTGCTGTGCAAAAAAAGCCAGCCGTTTCTCTCCGGAGGGTTTATCCCCGAAGTGGGCATGGAATCCCGCGTGAACAATTTCGTCTTCCGCAGCAAACAAGGCACGGTCAGCGATCTGTTCCAGATCGAACGCGGCTACCTAGTGCTGCAAGTTATGGACATCCTTCCTGAACACGTGAAAAGCCTGGCGGAAGTGAAAGAACAGATCGTCACTAAACTCAAACACGATAAAGCCATGACCGCGGCGAAAGAAAAATGCCAGGCGGCATACAGTCGAGCGGCCTCCGCCGCTTCGCTGGCCGCCGTGGCCACGGAAAACGGACTGGCGGTCCAGACCACCGATTCTTTCCCCATGTCCGGCTATGTGCAGAACGTCGGCAGAGAACCCGCTTTCGTGGGCGCCGCTTTTGCCCTGAATCCCGGTCAGGTGTCCAAGCCGGTGGAAGGCAGCCGGGGCTACTTTCTGCTCCGCCTGATCGAGAAAAGCAGCTTTAACGAACAAGAGTTCGCCTCGCAAAAGGAGAACCTGAAAACCCAGATCCTCAACCGGCGGCAGCAGAGCATGTTCGGCCAGTGGTACGCTGCGCTGAAAGAGAAATCCAAGATCAAAGACTTTCGCAAAGACTATCTATAACAGCACGGTTTTCACACACCGGGCGACCCGCTGAGCGGGTCGCCTTTTTTTTTGGTCCCGGCTGAACGGCGGAATAGAGCGGGGAAAAAGGATGTTAAACTTTTTAAATAGGACTAAAATAGTCTTGATTTGATATGTTCAAACTTTCCAGAAAAACCGAATATTGCATTCTGGCCCTGCGCCATCTCGCCCGCCGGGAGGATCGCAGCGCCACGGTGAAAGACTTGGCCGCTGCGCTCAAGCTCTCCCGCCCCCTGCTGGCCAAGCTGCTGCAGGAACTGGCGCGCAAGAAGATCGTGGTCTCCAGCCAGGGCGCCGGCGGCGGCTTTGTGCTGCACAAGGATCTCAGCCGGCTGTCGCTGATGGAGCTGGTCGAAATCATCGACGGCCCGGTCGGTCTAACGGCCTGTCGCCGCGGCGACCGCGTCTGCACCAGAACACAGGGCTGCGGGCTGAAAAAATCCCTCGCCCCGCTGGAGGCGCGCATGCGCCTGTTACTGAAAACCGTTAACGTGGCGGATCTATGAACGACAACGCAAACTCCCTGGAACAGCTCGCTCATCAAGAGTACAAATACGGCTTTAGCTCCGATATCGCCGCCGAGCAGGTCCCCAAAGGGCTGAACGAAGAGATCATCCGCATGATCTCGGCCAAGAAAAGCGAACCGCCGTTCATGCTCCAGTGGCGGCTGAACGCTTTCCGCCATTGGCAAAAGATGAAGGAGCCGGCCTGGGCCAACGTGCACTACGGAACCATCGACTATCAGGATATCATCTACTATTCCGCGCCGAAATCGCACAGCGGCCCCCAAAGCCTGGCCGAGGTCGACCCGGCCATTCTCAGTCTGTATCAAAAACTGGGCGTCCCCCTGGCGGAACAGGAACAGCTCGCCGGCGTGGCGGTCGATGCCGTGCTGGACAGCGTGTCTGTGGCCACGACCTTTAAAGACAAGCTGGCGGAACTGGGGATCATCTTTTGTTCTTTTTCAGAGGCGGTGCGGCAGCACCCTGACTGGGTGGAGAGGTATCTCGGCTCCGTAGTGCCGTATACGGACAATTTTTTCGCCGCACTCAACTCTGCGGTGTTCACCGACGGCTCCTTCGTCTATGTGCCACCGGGCGTGCATTGCCCGATGGAGCTCTCCACCTACTTTCGCATCAACGCCGCCAATACCGGTCAGTTCGAACGCACTCTGATCATCGCGGACGAGGGCAGCAGCGTCAGTTATCTGGAGGGCTGCACCGCGCCCATTCGCGACGAGAACCAGCTGCACGCCGCGGTGGTCGAGCTGGTGGCGCAGAAGGACAGCCGCATCAAATACTCTACGGTGCAGAACTGGTATCCGGGCGACCAGGACGGCAAAGGCGGCGTCTACAATTTCGTCACCAAACGCGGTCTGTGCGCCGGCGACCGCGCCAAAATCTCCTGGACCCAGGTGGAGACCGGTTCTGCCATCACCTGGAAGTATCCGGGCTGTGTGCTCAAGGGCGATGATTCGGTGGGCGAGTTCTACTCCGTCGCCCTGACCACTCATCGGCAGCAGGCGGACACAGGCACCAAGATGGTGCACATCGGCAAAAACACCCGCAGCACCATCGTATCCAAGGGCATCTCCGCCGGATTCGGCCAGAACAGCTATCGTGGTCTGGTCAAGATGGCTAAAAGCGCAACCAACGCGCGTAACTTTTCCCAGTGCGATTCGATGCTCATCGGCAACCGTTGCGGCGCACATACGTTCCCCTATCTGGAAGTGCATAACCGCACAGCCAAGGTGGAACACGAGGCCACCACCAGCAAAATCGGCGACGACCAGATCTTTTATCTCAACCAGCGCGGCATCAGCCGGGAGGATGCGGTCTCCATGATCGTCAACGGCTTTTGCAAAGAGGTGCTGGCCGAGCTGCCCATGGAGTTTGCGGTGGAAGCGCAAAAGCTGTTGAGCGTCAGCCTCGAGGGCAGTGTGGGTTGATGGATCGGCCAGAGCGACTGAGTTTTTAACCTGTAAAAGAGTACCTATCACGGAGCAAATATGTTAGTCATCGACGACCTTCATGCTTCCATCGAAGGCAATAAAATTCTCAAAGGCATCAGCCTGCACATTCAGCCGGGCGAGGTGCATGCGATCATGGGCCCCAACGGGTCCGGCAAGAGCACGTTGGCCCAAGTTTTGACCGGACGTCCCGAGTACCTGGTCACCGCCGGCGCCGTGCATTTTCAGGGCAAGGACCTGCTGGCCATGAGTGCGGAGGAGCGGGCGCGTGAAGGGCTTTTTCTCGCCTTTCAATATCCGGTGGAAATCCCCGGCGTCAACACCTCCTACTTTCTCCGCACCGCACTGAATGAGGTGCGCCGCCATCGCGGGCTGCCGCCCCTGTCCGCCGGCGACTTGCTCAAATGGATCCGCGAAAAAGCCGCGAGCGTGGAGATGGATCCCTCTTTCCTGAACCGCTCGGTGAATGAGGGCTTTTCCGGTGGAGAAAAAAAGCGCAATGAGGTCCTGCAGATGGCCGTGCTGGAACCGCGCCTGGCGGTTCTCGACGAGACCGATTCAGGGCTGGACATCGATGCGCTCAAGGTCGTGGCCCAGGGCGTGAACCGCCTGCGCGGCAAGGACAACAGCTTTTTGGTCATCACGCACTATCAACGGCTGCTGAACTATATCGTTCCGGATGTGGTCCACGTGCTCTACGACGGCCGCATCGTTAAAACCGGCGGCAAAGAGCTGGCCCTGGACCTTGAGGCCCATGGCTATGATGAGATCAAAGCACAACAATCCCGCAAAAACACATGAAACCTTTTAACGAACTTTTAGCCGGGTGGGAGAAAAAAGATCTGGGCCGGCTGCCGGAACCGTTGCAGGCGCTCAAGCAAACCGGGCGCGAGCAATTCCTCCAGCAGGGAGTTCCAACCCGGCGGCATGAGGCGTGGCGTTTTACCGACGCCGAGCCGATCAGCGAGATCGACTGGCGTTCTGCGCCGGCGCTGCCGCTCACAGAGGCGGAAAAGCTGCTGCGGCCGCTGACCTACTGGGACAGTGACGCGCTTCGACTGGTCTTTGTCAACGGCCGGCTGGAGCCGGAATGGTCCACAGGCCGCACGGATATCAAAGGAGTAAGCCTGACCACGGTGGCGGAGATGCTGCAGGGCAACGGAAAACCCGCGTGGCAACAGCACCTGGGCCGGATTGCCGATTCAGCGGACTATCCGTTCACCAGTCTCAACACCGCTCTATTTGAACAGGGCGCTTTGGTTGAGCTGGAGAGCGGCGTTGAACTCGAGCGCCCGATCCACCTTTACTATGTTACTGTGGGCGACGGCGCAGCCGCGGTGCATCCGCGCAATCTCTTTGTGTTCGGCCCTTCCAGCCGGGCAACCATAGTGGAAACGTTCATCGGCCTTGGCGGTTATCTCACCAACCATGTTTCCGAGTGGCTCTTGCAGGAAAACGCGGCGGTGGATCATTATAAAGTGCAGAGAGAGGCGCTTTCCGCTTTTCATCTGAGCCGGACAGCGGTCCATCAACAGGCTAACAGCCGCTATCACTGCCATGCACTCTCCTTCGGCAGCCGCCTGGAGCGCAACGACCAGACCGTAACCCTGAACCGAGCCGGGGTTGAGAACGGGCTGGACGGATTATACCAGGCCCAAAGCGGACAGTGGATCGATCATCATACGCTGCTCCACCACCGGCAGCCTCATGGCAGCAGCCGCCAGTTGTACAAAGGCATTCTGACCGGCGAGGGTGGAGCGGTGTTCAACGGCCGCATCAAGGTGTCGGCGGACGCACAAAAGACCGACGCACTGCAATCGAACAAAAACCTGCTCCTCTCCGACCGCGCCACTGTGCATGCGCAGCCGCAGCTGGAGATCCTGGCCGATGATGTGCGCTGCACCCATGGCGGAACGGTCGGGCAACTGGACTCAGAGGCGCTGTTCTACCTGCAGACCCGCGGATTGAGCCGCAAGGACGCCGTCGGTTTGCTGGTGCATGCCTTTGCCGGAGAGATCGTCGACCGCATTCACCCGCCCATTCTGCGCGGGCAGGTGGCGAACTGGGTGCAAGAGTTTTTACAGCGGGAGCAGGGATGAAAAAGGAAAAGGAAAAAGAAGAAACAACACGCCTGGATCAGACCCTTCATGCGCTGCGCCTCTGCTATGATCCCGAAATTCCGGTCAACATTTACGATCTGGGTTTGATCTATGATATCGATGTGGATGATCCTGATCGCATCTCGATCCGCATGACTCTGACGTCGCCGCTGTGTCCGGTGGCGGAAATTCTCCCGGGTCAGGTTAAAAAAGCGGTCACCGCCATGACCGGTGTGAACGACGTGGCGATCACGCTGGTGTGGGACCCGCCCTGGAGCATGGATCGTATGAGCGAAGAGGCCCGGCTGGAGTTGGGCTGGTTGTAGGCCGGGTCATTAGAGAGAATGGTACACAGGAAAAACGATGCCTTGGATTTCATTGATGGCCTTGTCCGAACTGGTGGACAACACCCCGCGTTCGGCAAGAGTGGCGGGAAAAAAAATCCTCGTGCTGCGGCAGGGGGAACGGGTGTACGCGATGGAGGATCGGTGCAGCCATGAAGACAGTCCCCTGGTCGATGGCTATGTGAGCCCTGGAACGATCGCCTGTCCCAGCCATGGCGCGCTGTTCGATCTGGCGTCCGGCGCAGCCCTGACCCCGCCGGCGTTTGAGGCGGTGACCGTGTATCCAGTGACGGTGGAGAACGGTATGGTTCGAATCAACGTAACGGGAGAGGCCGGCTATGGCTCTTGATGTAAATACAATTCGCCGTGACTTTCCCATCTTTCAGCAAGCGGAGAACGACGGCTGGGTGTATCTGGACAGCGCCGCGACTTCGCAAAAGCCGCGGAGCGTGTTGGCGGCCATGAATCGGTTCTATGAGCAGGAGAACGCCAACGCCCATCGCAGCAGCTATGCGCTGGCAGAGCGGGCGACGCTCCGTTATGAGGCGGCGCGGGAGCGTGTTCGCAGGTTCATCAATGCGGCTGCGGCCGAAGAGATCATCTTCACCCGCAACACCACAGAATCCATCAATCTGGCGGCCTTTGGCTGGGCAGGCAAATTTCTGCGCCCCGGCGATGAGATCCTGATCAGCGAAATGGAGCACCACAGCAACCTGGTTCCATGGCAGCGGGTGTGCCACAACACCGGCGCGCAGTTGAAATTCGTCGCGTTCGACGAGCAGGGGCGGTTGCTCATGGACCAATTCTATCAGCTGCTGGGGCCGCGCACCCGGTTGGTCGCAGTGGCGCACATGTCCAACAGCCTGGGCGCCATCCATCCGGTGAAGGAGATCATCACGGCCGCGCATCAGGCCGGCAGCCTGGTGCTGATCGACGCAGCCCAGAGCGCCCCGCATTCTCGCTTGGATGTGCAGGCTTTGGACGCGGACTTGCTTGCTTTCTCTGGCCATAAAATGCTCGGCCCTCTGGGCATCGGCGTATTATATGGCCGGCGTTCGCTGCTGGAGGAGATGGATCCGCTGTTGTTCGGCGGCAGCATGATCGGCCGCGTCGAACAGCAGACAACCACCTGGAACGACCTGCCCTGGAAACTGGAGGCCGGCACGCAGAATCTGGCCGGCGCCGTCGGTCTGGCGGCCGCCATGGATTATCTGGACGAGCTCGGCATGGAGGCGATCGAGGCGCACGATATTCAGCTGGGTCAAGCGGCGATGCAGCAGCTCAGCGCTATCCCCGGCATCCGCGTCTATGGCCCGCCGGATGCTCACGGACCGGTGGTGTCGTTCAACCTGGAGAACATCCATCCCCATGATCTGGCCACTTTTCTCGATCAGGAACGCGTGGCGGTGCGCTCCGGCCATCATTGCTGCCAGCTGGTCATGAAACGGCTCAAGGTGGCGGCCACGGCGCGGGCCAGTTTCTACCTGTATAACGATGAGGAAGATGTGCGCCGGTTGGCGGCCGCACTGAATCAAGCGAAGGACTATTTCAAAAAATGGCTCTAGATGAACTGTACCAGGAGATCCTGCTGGATCATTACAAACATCCGCGCAACAAAGGTCGCGTGGAAAATGCGGACCTGTCTGTGGACCTGAAAAATCCCTTTTGCGGCGATGAGATCCTATTGACCGTGCGCTTTGATCAGGATAAAATTTCCGCCATGGCCTTTGAAGGCCATGGCTGCGTCATCAGTCAGGCCTCCGCGTCGTTGATGACCGAAAAGATCAAAGGACTTGGCATCGACGAAGCCAGACAGGTGATCGAACGGTTTCAGCGTATGCTAAAAAGGGAAGCGGACGAGCACAGCGGCACTGCCTGCAGCGCCGCCTGCCGTCACCATGCGTCGAATGAAGAGTTGGAAGAGTTGAACGCCCTGCAGGGCGTTTGTGAGTACCCCTCGCGCGTCAAATGCGCGATGCTGGCCTGGCGATCTCTCATGCAGGCCCTTGAGCAAAAAAAGCAGACCCCATAAACCCCGACGGACAAGGCCCGGCGCTTTACTCGGACTCGGCGCTGGGCACCGCAAAGGTGATGTGAGGAAAGCAGGGCAGGGTTCCATCTTCGTACATTTCCCGGGCCTCTTCCTCATCGCGTGGAAACACGTTGCAAACTTCCGGCTTGACATCAAACTCATGCAAACGGCAGCCGCGCCCGTTTTCTTTCAAGAACACGCAGCGGTGTCCGTTCACGCGGGTGCGGTAATAAAGTTCTCCGTCCTCCTCGGTCGGACCGGTGAAATGCTCGGCGGTGGCGTAGCCGTCACGGATGAGGCGTTCACGCTCCTCCGGCCGTACGTCCACGCCGTAAGAACAGCAGATGTCGTGACAGGGAAAATTCAAACAATCAAAGACAAACGCTTCCTCGCTCATAGTCTTGCCTTTTCAGTTGTGGTTTGCCTGCGGCCGGCTTCAGAACGGCGGCAGCGTGATCCATGGCCGGCATGAAATGCTTTTTGATAAAACCTTACCAGGTGCACCGACCAGTGCCCGGATCAAAGGTCCGGTGATGAAAGCACGGCATGGCGTCCTCCTCATACATCTCTTGTGCATCCTCCAGATCAAAAGGAAAATAGATGCAGATCTCCGGCTTGACGCCTTTTTCATGCAGACGGCAGCCGCGGTCGGGCTGCAGAAACACACATCCCCGCTCAGTCACCTTTGTGTGATAATAGACGCCGTCTTCTTCGACGATCGGATGAACATCAAAATCCGCCACAGCCCCCAGACCGGAGGCGATGATGCGATTTTTCTCCGCTTCGGTGGCACGCACCCCCAGGCGGCAGCAGCCGTCCTGGCAGGGAAAAGTCATACAGTCAAAAGTCATGAGTCCCTTTCTTGATAAAAAATTCAATCTTTAATATATAACTTTTTTATTTGTATTGCCAGAGGATATTTGTATTTTTCAAAAAAGGCCGGAACAAACGTCGTGGATCTTTTCTCCTATTTAAAAACAGTGTTCGGCGACGAGCTGCCCGCTTTTCTCGCCGCTGCGCCGGAACCGCCGAGCGTGGCGGTGAATGCGTTTAAATGCGATCGCAGGCGTTTCGCAAACAAACTGAACCAATGGGGGATGACCTACACGCCGCATCCTGTGGATCCCGCAAGCTATATTCTCGCATCCGATCCCCTGCCGCTCAGCCACACGCTCTCCTTTTTTATGGGCGAGTTTCGCTATCAGGGCATCTCGTCGCAATTGCCCGCTCTGGCTCTCGATCCGCAGCCCGGAGAGACCGTGCTCGATCTTGCCGCTGCGCCCGGCGGCAAATCCATTCAGATCGCCGCGCTGATGAACAACCAGG
>CAZKQR010000081.1:0-13647 GCA_964554965.1 uncultured Cytophagia bacterium
CGCGTGGTCAGCTGATCCCGACTTATACAATGGGCTTTAGCCCAACTGATTCGGCCAAAGCAATCCACGAGCTAAAGCTCGTGGCAATGAAACCGCAGCGCCCGATCATTGGTATTTGCTGAAGGTGTATCGCTTCGCCAACGTCGCTTTTTCTTCAACCGGCAGTGACGTAAAGTACTTTTTCCAGCCGGGACAAAAATTGATATGCCAACGCCAGAGCCGGCCCAGCAGGGATTTGGGATTCTTGTCGTAACGAGCGCGAAAGGCGCAGTGGGCGCAATTTTCCTCAGCCATCACTTGCCTCCTTTGACTGCGGCTTGGCTTAAAAACGCTGAACGCAGCGGGCATAAAAAAAGTTGCCGCCGAAAAGCACGGCGGATGGTCGTTGCACAGGGGATTCTTATATGTGCGCCACGACCACCGTGTAATTTTTGCCGTATTTTTTCGCACATTTCGGGCAAGTGGTATACCACATATACCACTTCTTAACCTCCAGCCCCTTTTCCTTGGCGACTTGCTGGAAATCCGCGCACCATTTTCCCGTGTCTTTGAACGGTCCTTCATAGACCTTGGTGAAAAAATTGCCGCTCAGGCTGGTGTTTTCCGCACCGGGAATCTCACGGTCCACCGCGAGATAGACATCCATATTCCATTTCGAAGTGTGATCGGACAGACAGAGCCCGCCGGAAAAAGTGCCGCCCGCCGCGGTCACCGTGGCATCCAGCCGCTTCATGACCGAGCCAAAGTTGAGCGGCATGTAGAACAGGGTCCGGACCTTTTCCTTGATGAATTTTTTGCCCGCCCATTCGAATGTTTTATCATCCCAGGGCGCCGGATCAAATTTTGGACAGCAGGTTTTTTCATCCATGATTTCCTCCTCAAGTCAGTGCCGGCACAGCCATCACTGGCTGGCCTAGGTCATGGTAGAATGATTTCATTCGCAGAGTCGTTCACTGCAAACGCTTTTCTCTCAAAAAAGGAAATTCGATTTCACCAGCCTGGCTGAATAGAGGCTTGGGCGATCCACTGCGCGGCTACGCTGTTCAGCGCATCCTGACAACATCCCCCGCCCTCTCTAAGCGAAATTTAGCCAGGCGGAAATTGAAAAACAAGACTGTTTTACAAAATCTAGTTAAAAAAGGCCTTGCATTTTCCCAAAACAATGGCTAAATTAGACCACAAAACAATTTTAGTCGAAAAGACCACCAACAAAAGAATACTTATGGAAACCATAAAAGACAAAGACGAACAGGTTCGGCAAGCGATCCTTCACGCAGCTGAGCGGGTCTTTCAGAAATGGGGGCTGAATAAAACCACCATGGAAGACATCGCCCGCGAAGCCGGAAAGGGAAAAAGCACATTGTATTATTATTACAAGAGTAAGGACGAGATATTTAATGCGGTGATAAAAATTCAATTAAATCAAATTTTATCAACGGCTGAAGAGCTCGCCAACATGATGAGCTCGGCGAAAGAAAAACTTAAAAAATATATTGTTAGCTGTATTTACGAGATGAGCAAATACTCTACCATCTATAGCATCGCCCGCCGGGAGATTAACATGAGCCGCGGCTATCTTGAAAAAATCAAATCAACGTTGGAAGAGAGGGAAGAAAAATTTGTCAGAGGGATATTGAATCAGGGATTTTTAAGCAGTGAATTTCACTTTATCAATGAGGAGGAACTGGAAACCGCGGTTAAAGCCATCGTCGGCGTCATTCATGCGCTGGAATTGTACCTGATGTTGGAAAACGATGATCCCAAACAGATAGATATCGTTGTAAAGCTAATAACCAACGGAATTTAAATTTTTTTGCTGATTTTCCGACTAAAAAACTTTATTGGTCTAAAAATACATGGAGCTATCATGAAAAAACTAACTGCACCAGTTTTCAGCCTGGTCATGGCGCTGTTCACAGGAACAGGTTGCAACCATTCCGTGAAAAACACGCAACCGGAACCCGTCCCCGTCAAGCTGTATCACGTCCGTGCCGCCGATGCCCGCCAATATACGGCTTACAGCGGTACCATCGAAGAATCCGAAACCATTCCCCTCAGCTTTGCATCGGTCGGTACCGTGGCCGAGGTGCGGGTTTCCGAAGGGCAGTTCGTCAAAAGGGGCCAGCTCCTAGCCCGGCTCGACACCGCCACTTTTAAAAGTGCTTGGAAAATGGCCAATGCCGTACAACAGCAGGCGGAGGATGCCTATAAACGGTTAGCGCCCATGTATCAGAACGGCAATCTGCCGGAAATCAAATATATCGAGGTGGAAACCGGTCTGCAGCAAGCCAAAGCCGCAGCAGCCATTGCCCGTAAAGGACTGGAGGACTGCAACCTGTATGCCACCACCGATGCCCTTGTCGGCAAACGCTCTGTCAACCCGGGCATGATCGCCCTGCCGAATCTCTCCTCCATTACATTGGTCAAGATTTCCAAGGTGTTCGCCAAAGTGGCGGTTCCAGAAGACGAAATCTCCTTGATCAAAACCGGCGACAAGGCCATGGTCACCATCGGCGCCTTGGGAAGCCAGGAATATGCCGGCACGGTGGAAGAGGTCGGTGTGATGGCCGATCCGCTGGCGCACACCTATAAAATAAAAATTGCCGTGGCCAATTCTGAATGGAAAATCAAACCCGGCATGATCTGCAAAGTGACCATCGAAAATCCGGGCCTGCAACAGGGCCTGCTGGCGCCGAGTCACGCGGTATTGGTCGATGAAACCGGGAAAAATTTTGTCTACGTCGTTGATCCGGCGACCGCCAAAGCGACGAGAAAATATGTTCAAATCGGCGGCATGCTGGCGAACGGTCTGGAAATCACCGACGGGCTGAACAGGGACGATCAACTGGTGGTGTCCGGTCAACACAATTTGGTGGATAACGCCGCGGTGAGAATCCTGCCCAACTAGCTCCTGAGGAAATAAAAACCATGAAAAAGAAATACACCTTACTGGAAACGCTGCTCCGCTACAAGCAGGTGCTGTTCATCAGCACCAGCCTTTTGCTGATGGTGGGAATGCTCGCCCTGGTGCAGATGCCGCGGGATGAATTCCCCACGTTTGAAATACGGCAGGGCCTCATCGTCGGCGTTTACCCCGGCGCCTCCTCCCTGCAGGTCGAGGAGCAGCTGACGACCAAAGTCGAACAATATCTGTTTCAATACAACTCGGTCGTGCGCAGCAAAACCCGCTCCATCTCCAAAGAAAACGTGATGGTCATTTATGTGGAAGTTTCGGAGAAAGAAAAAGATCCTGAAGCTTTTTGGGCCAAGCTGCGGCTGGGGCTGAATGATTTCAAAAAGCAGTTGCCATCCGGCGTCCTCTCCCTGACGGCGGACAACGACTTCGGCAGCACCTCGGCCTTGTTGCTGGCGGTTCAATCCGACACGAAAACCTATAAAGAACTCACAGAGTATGTCGAACAATTCGAAGGCCAAATCAGAAAAATCCCTTCCGTCTCTAAAGTAAAAAACTACGGCCAGCTGAAGGAACAGATCAACGTCTATATGGATGACGCCAAGCTGACGCATTATGGCATCAAGCCCCTGGTGGTCCTGGCGGCCCTCAAACCGCAAAGCGACGTCGGCTATGCCGGCGAGATCGACGACGGCCATGGCGTGTATCCTGTTCATATCCCGTTGAGCTATCACACCGAAGAGGATCTGGCGAACCAGATCGTCTATTCGGATCCTCTGGGCAATATCGTCCGGATTAAAGATGTGGCCAGAGTGGTGCGAGAGTATGAGGAGCCGAATTCCTTTGTCCGCGTAAACGGTAAAAAGTGCCTCATCGTCTCTCTGGAAATGCAGACCGGCAACAACATCGTTCACTTTGGCGAGGCGGTCGGCAAGGAGATCGAGCGCTTCACCCAATCGTTGCCGCCGGATGTGAAAATCGTAACCATCTCCAACATCCCCGGCGCGGTCTCCAACGCCATTACCAACTTTATGAAAGAGTTCGCCATCGCCATCGTCGCCGTCACCCTGGTCACCATCATCCTGCTGCCCCGCCGGGTGGCTTTGGTGGCCGCGTCCGCCATTCCCATATCCATCCTCATCACCCTGGCGTTCATGTGGGTAACCGGCTGGGATCTGCAGACCGTTTCCCTGGCCTCGCTGATCCTGGTACTCGGAATGGTGGTGGACAACGCGATCGTCATCATCGATAATTACGTCGAGAAACTGGACAACGGCATTACCCCGCACGAGGCCGCCTCGCAGAGCGTATCGGATCTGTTCGGTTCAGTGCTTTCGGCCACCCTCATACTCATCGCCTGTTTCTGGCCGATCATCTTTTTTATGAAGGGGACCGCCGGCGATTTCGTCCGCTCCCTCCCCTATGTGGTCAGTTTTGCCCTGTTCACCTCGCTGTTCACCTCCGCGGTGCTGGTGCCGCTGCTGAGCTATTCGTTCATCAAGAAGGGCATTAAAAATGACAGCCATAAAGGCAGGAAAGCCACTTTTCTCGACCAGGTACAGAAACAGTACAACCGCTTATTGGATAACGCATTTAAAAACAAGCTGATCGTGGTGTTGCTGGGCTTGGCCTCCTTCATCGCCGGCCTGGTGATCCTCGGCATTTCCCCGCAACAGTCTTTTCCGAAAATCGAACGCAACCAGTTTGCCGTTGAGGTGCACTTGCCCCTGGGCAGTTCCCTGCAGCAAACCGACGCGGTGATGAAAGATTTGGAACAATTGCTGGAAAAGGATCCGCGGGTAAAAACCGTGGCGTCTTTTGTCGGCACCAGTTCACCGCGTTTCCATACGATCTATGCGCCCAACTTTCCGGCAAAAAGCTATGGACAATTAATCGTTCTGACGACCTCCAACCAGGCGACGATAGAGGTGCTCGATGAATACAGCGTCAAATACGCCCATCGCTATGCGAACGCCAATGTCAAATGGAAACAGTTGGAATTCGCCGTCTCCCCTTCTCCCATCGAGATCCGCATCGCCGGCGATGACCTACAGACCCTGAAACAGACGGCGAGCCGCATCTCGGATATCCTCCGGCCATGTGAAGGCGTCACCTGGGTGCGCACGGATTTCAAGCAGGCGCAGCAGACCATCGATCTCGAGATCAAAAGGGATGAAGCCAGCCGGCTCGGATACTCGAATACGCTGCTCGGTTACTCTCTGATGGTCGGCACCAAAGGATTCCCCCTTGCCACCATCTGGGAGGGCGATTATCCGGTGGCCGTACAACTCAAAGTCGATAAAAAAGTTAAAACCAGCATCGACGATATCAATAACCAGTATGTGACCTCTCCCTATCTGTTTGCCTCGGTACCGGTTCGCCAGATCGCCGATCTCAAACCAGGATGGACAGAGGGTGAAATCGTCCATCGCAACGGCCTGCGCACCATTACGGTGCAGGCGGATGTGCGCCGCAACGCCTATCCCTCCACCATTTTCAATAAAGTGAGACCGAAAATTGAAGCGCTGCCGTTGCCGCAAGGTCTCTCCATTTATTATGGCGGCGATCATCAGGACACGGTGGAATATATCACCCCCTTTTACTATTCGCTGATGATCAGCATCGTCATCATCTTTCTCATTTTAATGGTCCAATTCAAAAGCATTAAAACCACCATGCTGATCATGCTGACCATGCCGTTATGCCTGTTTGGCGCCTCCATGGGCATCCTGATCACCGGTTATCCTTTCGGCGTAACCGCGTTCATCGGGTTGATCGGCTTGATGGGCATCGTCGTCCGTAACGGCATCATCTATATCTCTTACGCGGAAGAATTGCGCAAGGAACACGGCCATTCTCTGCAAGAGGCCGCGATCTCGGCCGCCCAACGCAGAATGCGGCCGATTTTCCTCACCGCGGCGGCTGCGGCGGTCGGCGTGATCCCCATGATCGCCAGCGGTTCCCTGTTGTGGGGCCCGTTAGGGTCTGTAATCTGTTTCGGCTTGATCTTTGCCCTGATTCTATCTCTGCTGTTGATGCCGGTGCTCTATTATCTCTTTCACCGGAAAGATTTTAAAAGTTGGAGCGAGTGAACAATTATGAAAAAACGATGCCATCTTTTTATGCTGAGCATGTTGCTGAGCATCAACCCGGGCTACGGACAAAAAGCGCTGACTCTGGAGAAGAGCCGACAGCTTGCGCTGCAGCATAACCATGCCATACAAAACAGCCGCCTGGAACTCCAAGCGGCGCAGCAGACGCGAAAAGCCGCTTTGACCAAATACTTTCCGGCCATCAGCGCCGGCGGAGTCCTGTTGGAAGCGCAGGATCCGCTGATGGAAATCACTACTCAGGGCGGCAACCTGCCGGTGTATGACGGCAATCCGATTCACCTGCTCCACCCCACCCAATTCGCCTATATGCCCGGCGCCGCCATGGGCCTGTTGAAATCCGGCACTATTGGCATGGTCAATGTGGTCCAGCCGGTGTTTGCCGGAGGCAGGATCGTCAACGGCAACCGGCTGGCTTCGTTAGGGGTGGCTGTCAACGAGCGCAGGGAGCGAATGACCCACGACGAGGTTCTGCAGAAAACAGAACAGCAGTATTGGCTGGTGCTGTCGCTGGAGGAAAAAGCCAAAACCGTACAAAAGTATGAATCTTTGCTGGCCAGTTTACGTAATCAAATTGAGGATGCCTGGAAATCCGGGCTGGTGACGAAAAACGACGTCCTCAAGGTGAAACTGAAACAAACTGAAATCCAGCTCAACCGGTCCAAGCTGGAGAATGGCACAAAACTGGCAAAAATGGCGTTCTGCCAGCATATCGGCATTCCCTACGATTCAACCCTGGTTTTGCAGGATTCTCTGCTGATCCGCGATGTGCCTCAGACTCTTTATGTCGATGCCCAGGCTGCGGTGCAGAGAAGGAGTGAATACCAACTGCTGCAGGCCTCGGTCAAGGCCGCAACTCTGCAAAAACGGATGAAAGTGGGCGAATACCTGCCCCAGGTGGGCGTGGGAGTGGTCGGTATGTACATGAAGTTTGATGAAGCCGAAGACCGGACCATCGGCATGGCGTTCGCCACCGCGGCCATTCCGATCTCGGGCTGGTGGGAGGCGTCGCATACGGTGCAGGAACACCGTTTAAAGGAACAGATGGCGAAGAACGATTTTCAGGAGCGTACGGAACTGCTGCAGCTGCAAATTGAGAAAGCCTGGCAAGACCTGACCGACGCCTACAAACAGGTATGGCTGTGCGAAGAGGCGAAAATCCAGGCCGAGGAAAATCTCAAAATCAATCAGGACAGCTATGACCATGGGGTGTGCAGCGTCGCCGATCTGCTGGAAGCCCAGGCCCTGCAACAGCAGGCCACGGATCAATTGACCGATGCCAAAACCGGCTATCTCTTGAAAAAAACCGCCTATCTGAATGCGACCGGCAGATAACGAACTAAACAAATACAGAACCATTCATCGAAAATATCCTGGCCTTGACACTGAATAAAATCCTTTTCCCCGCGCTGTTATGGACCATGGTCGCCGGCGCGATTCCGCCGGTTTACGCCGACAACGACGCCAGACACCCCATGGAAGGCGCGCTATGTGCCAACTATCTGGCGCCTGCCGATGCCGGCGGCGCCGGCGTAAGAATTCCGCTCAAACGGGGCAGCAGCCTGGTCATCAGCCAATGTGATCACGATAATACGTTTGACAAAGCGATCGATGGCGTCCGCAGCTATTCCGCAGGGGCAGGCGGTTTGGCCCTTGAACGCAGCTATTAGCCGGCAGCCTGACCGGCGCCCTGCAGCGCTCGTACCCGATCAACCCCTTCTGTTCAAGAAAAATCAGCTTATGATGCGCAGAAAAAATACTATTCGCTTTATCATGCTCTTGATCATCGCAACGCAAAGCGACGCGCAGGAGCATGACGGGTATTTTTATCAGGGCTATCAGTATGGCAGCCAGTCCCTGGTCCAGCCCCTTGCGCTGATACTGCACGGCGGCTATGGCATCATGGCCATGGAGAACCGTCCCAACAACATCCTCGATTTTCCCTATGCCGCCGGATGGGACAACGTCTGGTACAACCTGTCTCATCCACTGGCCGCCATTAAAAGCTACGGTTGGAAAGATTTTATCACCTCGGAAATCGTGCCGTTCAGTATCAATTCCAAGCGCGCGCAATACTGGCCCAACTATACCATGCATCTGCTCGGCGGCGGCATGAGCAGCCGCATGATGAGCGAATGGTTCGAATATCATCAGGTTCCTCATCCCAAGCTGTGCGCCGTTGCCACGATGACCACCTATCATCTTCTCAATGAGGTGGTGGAAAACGGCGATTTCAAGGGCTACAACGTCGATCCCATCGCGGATCTCTATATTTTTGATCCGCTCAGCGTCGTGCTGTTCAGCAACGATAACGTGGCGCACTTTTTCAGCCACACGCTCCTTTTTTCCGACTGGTCCTATCAGCTCGCGCTCGATCCCTGGCGCGGCGCCATCGTCAACAACGGTCAGAATTTCAGTCTCAAATGGCGCCTGCCCAAATCAGAGAAATGGCACCTGTTTTACAACTATGGCAATCACGGCGAGTTGGGTCTTTCCTGCAAACTCGATCAGGAGAGATCGATCTCTTTCGGCGCCGGCCTGGTGGCGAAGAATCTCGTGGATATCGCCGGCAAGGACGGCGGCACTCTGCGCAGGCTCACCACCAACCTGGTGACCACGGCCGGCCTCTTTTATGACCGCAATCAGTCCCTGCTGGCGTCGGTGCTCTATGCCGGCAAATTGGAGGAGTGTCTTCGCATCAACCTCTATCCCGGCCTCATCCGCTTCGGCCGCTTTTCGCCGGGACTCTTTCTTATGCTGGATCGCCACAAAGAGTGGACCATGGGCATCCATTGGCAGCACGCGCTGGTGGGATTAGCCTGGGCTTCCCGCGATCGCCGGCTTGGCGGAGGTAAGTAAAAATCATGTACATGCTGAAAATTTAACTGCGTTTTCAAAAAAAGAATAGTAAATTTCTGTCAAGGTTGGCCGAGAGCCTTCACGGCCGGCAGGAACCAGTGCGTCGCTGCAAGCCGGCGCTCTTTTCTTTTTCACCCAGTCAATACCTCCCATGCAAACCCGGAGATGAGAATGGCCTTTTCCCGTAGCGCCTGCTGCATGCTCTGCCTCACCGGCCTGCTGATCACGCTCAAGACGAGCTCCGGTCAGCCCGTTCTTTTTTCTCAACCGAAAAGTCCGCGCATCGCCAACTATGACATCGACGTCCGTCTCGACGCCAAGGCCCGCCTTTTACACGGCCGCGAGGTCTTGCGTTGGCGCAACACCGCCGGTCACGCTGTCGGGGATCTTGAATTCCACCTCTATCTCAACGGTTTCCGCAACGATCAGTCAACCTTTATGCGCGAATCCGGCGACCGCCATCGCGGCGAAGCGCTCAGCGAAGAGGGCTGGGGCTATATGCAAATCGACTCCCTGACCAACACCGCCGGTGAAGAGTTGCTATCGCGGACCGCCTTTATCCAGCCGGACGACGGCAACCCGGACGACCAAACCGTGCTTCACCTGCTGCTCCCCACACCCCTTAGCCCTGGCAAGACCATCACGCTTCATATGGCCTTTACCGCCAAACTGCCCGAGCCGCCTATGGCGCGCACCGGCATCAAGAACGAGTTCGTTATGGCCGGCCAGTGGTTTCCCAAGATCGGGGTGTATGAAAACAGCGCGTGGAACTGCCATCAGTTTCACGCCCATTCCGAGTTCTATGCCGATTTCGGCGTCTACAATGTCAACATCACTGTGCCCAAAGACTACATCGTCGGCGCCACCGGCCTTTGCTACGCAACGGTAAATAACGTCGATTCTACCGTCACCCACCGCTATCACGCCGAGGATGTGCATGATTTCGCCTGGACCGCCAGCCCTGATTTCATCGTCCTCAACGGTGCAAGCCAGGATGTTAAGATTCGCACCCTTCTCCAGAAAGATCATGCCGCCATGGCAGAGCGCTATCTCAAGGCGGCCGAGATCGCCGTCGCCTGGTTCCAGGATCAGTACGGCGATTATCCCTATCCCAACCTCACCGTCGTCGATCCCCGCCGCGGCGCCGGCGGGGCGGGCGGCATGGAGTACCCGACCCTGATCACCGCCTGGGGCGCCTATGGCCTTCCGGAGGGCGTCCGTGCCCTCGAGATGGTAATCATGCACGAGTTCGGCCACAATTACTGGTACCACCTCGTCGCCACCAACGAGTTCGAAGAGGCCTGGCTCGACGAAGGGATCAACACCTTCAGCGAACTGCAGATCCTCGCCGATACTTTTGGCGAAACCGGCAGCATGATCGACCTCTGTGGAGTTCATATCAGCGATACCCAGCTGCAACGCATGGGCTACATCGCCCAACCCGGCATTGATCCGGTGCTTCAACCCGCCTGGAAATACTATTCAGGAAGCGACTACTCCTCGATGTCCTACAACAAACCCGGGCTGATGCTGCTCACCCTGCAAAACTGGCTTGGCCGCGAGACCATGAACCGCATCCTGCGCACCTGGTTCGAACGCTGGCAGTTCAAACATCCGCGCAGCAGCGATTTCATCGCTGTGGTCAACGAGGTCTCTGGGCAAAATTTCGACGGATTCTTTGATCAGGCCTTGCGGACCACAGCGGTGCTTGATTACAGCGTCAGCGAGATCAGCAGCGACGAGGTGGAAGAAAGCCACGGCTTGAACTTTTTCCCCGCCGATTCGACCGCTGATTCGACCGCTGCTGATTCAACTGCCGCCGATTCGACCACTGATTCGGCCGCTGTCGCGTTGACCACCACTGCACTCACGGCGGACACCCTGGCTGCGCGCGGAATCGAGCCGGATACGGCCTCTCTGCGCCGAAAGGCAAAGCCGGACAGCCACGAACAGGCTGCGGAGGAGAAACTCTACTGTTCGACCGTAAAGGTGCGCCGGCTCGGAGAGTTTATCTTTCCGGTGGAACTGCAAATGATCTTTAGCGACGGCGATACGCTGATTGAAAAGTGGGACGGCAAGGACCGCTGGCACAAATTTTCCATCACCAGGCCCGCACGCCTGGTCTCAGCCGCCATCGATGCGGAGAACAAGATTCTCCTCGACGTCCAGCTCACCAACAACAGCCGCACGCTGGAGAGGTCCTCGCGCGGAAAAGCCAAACTGACTGCGCGCATTCTCTTCTGGACACAATTCTTCATGGACCTGCCAAAATTCTTCAACCTCTTTACTGTCTTCTCACCAAACCTGTAACCAGCTGCGAGGGACTCTTGATAATAACACGCGCACTCCGATCAGCCCTGGCCCGTCTTCTCTCGCTCAAGCGGCTCTGGTTGCTCTACTATCTCAGCGGACTGGTTTTCGCCGCCGTGGTGGCCCTGCCCGCCGCCTGGATCGTCAACAACTATGCCGGCCGAACCCTCGCCACCGAACGGCTCAGCGGCTTTATGGATATGCATTTTCTCTTCGAACTTGTGCACTACCGCAGCAGCGCACTGGGCGCGCTTTTTCCCCTTATGATGATGATGTTCCTTTTCTTTTCGCTGCTGATGCTCTTTTTCTCCGGCGGCGCACTCAAGCTCATGGCCGGCGATCGTCCCTACCAACCGCGCGAATTCTGGGAGTCCTGCAGCCGCTATTTCAGCCGTTTTCTCCGTCTCTTTCTCTGGAGCCTGCCCTTGCTTGCATTGCTCTTTCTGCTCCCCACCCTGACCAATCTGGTGCGCAAACTTTTCTGGGGCCAGGATCCCGGCGACCCAATCATCTACTGGAGCGGCATGATCAAAATGGGACTCCGCTATCTCGCGCTGCTGCTCTGGGCCCTGTTCTTTGATTACGCGCGCATTCTGGCTGTGCAGAAAAGAGAGAAACGAACGCGCCGCCTCGCCCTTGCCGCCCTGCAGTTCATCGTCCGCCGCTTCGGCAACGTTTTCGCCCTGTCACTGCTGCTGGCCGCCATCAGCCCGCTCGGACTGCTGATCTATAATCCGGTGGCAGACCTGCTCCACGCCCCCTCGGCCATGACCATTGCCCTGCTCTTCCTCTGGCAACAGCTCTATATGTTTCTCCGCGCCGGAGTGCGCCTCTTTAACCACAGCAGCCAGATGAAACTCTATCAGGCGCTGACCCGGGATCACTGATTTAAAACGCAGCGCAGTAAAAAAAGAAGGACGGGCTCGCCGGCACAGCAGGCGACCGCAATGAATGGCGTAGATCTTGAACAGCGGTTACATGGGGTTCAAATCGATAGAGTGGTTGTACTCCCTTGCAGCGAAACCCTCCAGCGCCGGCGCCTGAGCAGCGCAAGGGAGCAGAGAAAAAACCAAACACCCAGGCAAAAGTACCTATAACCGCCGTTTATCGCAAGCCTCCCTCCGGGGCTAAGGATAAAGTCGGCTGCAGATGTGCCGGTTATTTATCGATCCACTCTTTAAAGCGGTGGGTCCGCTCTACGCTCACCAGGGCATCGATGGTTTTTGGCGGAACCGGCTGCAGATCCAGTTTGATGCGCGAGCGCGAAAAAGCGGTCATGCTTTTAATCGCCTTATAATGGACGATCATTTTGCGGTTGATGCGGAAAAAAGTGTCCGGATCCAGCATCTCCTGCAACTGGTCGAGCGAAAAATCCACGGTATGGACCTCCCGGTCAAACGTAGTCAGGAAGCTGCTCTTTTCCATAGTATAAGCAAAAGCGATGGCGCTGGTTTCGATATAGTACAGCTTTTCTCCGCATTGCACGAGAAACTTTTTTTTGTACTCCTGAGACGATCTTTGCAGCGCCTGAATCAATTGCTCCATATTTTTTTGCGCCGGAAAATGCAGCCGGTGAAACTTTTCCAGGCCGGCGCGCAGCTCGGCTTTGCGAATGGGCTTGAGCAGGTAATCCACGCTGTTGACCTTGAAGGCCTGGATGGCGTAAGCATCATAGGCGGTGGTAAAAATGACGGGCAGGTCGATTTTGATCTGCTCAAAGATGGCAAAGCTTTGGCCGTCGGTGAGCTGAATATCGAGAAAAAGCAGCTCAACCTCGTTTTTGCGCAGCCAGGCGACCGTCGCGGCGACGGAATCCAGCATGGCGACGATTTCGGCCTCCGGCTCTATTTCCTTGATCAACGCGGCCAGGTGTTCCGCGGAAAGTTTTTCATCCTCGACAATGGCGATCTTCATCTCAGTTGGGCTCGATTAAGGGTAAACGGACCTCATATTCCGCAGCCGTTTGAATTATTTTCGGCTCTTCGTCGGCCAGTAGCGCGTAGCGGGCCGCCAAATTGGACAATCCCACACCACTGCCCCTTGTGTCCCCGCCCTTTTTCTGCACGTTGTTGACCACGATCAAAGCATCGTCTGTGGAAAAAACGCGCACTCGCAGCGGAAACCCGGGGCTGGCGATGTTGTGCTTGATGGCATTCTCCAGCAGGATCTGCACGGCGAGCGGCGGCAGAAAATGGTGCAGAACGGCTGGATCGACGTTGATTTCGGCCTGTACCCCTTCGCCGAAACGGATTCGCTGCAGAAAAAGATAGGAACGGGCAAAATCAATTTCCTCCGCAACAGAGACCACCTGCTTGTCGATCACCTCCAGGGTGTAGCGATAGACCGAGGAAAACTCGTCGATGAATTCCTGGGCCTTGCCCGCGTCTTTGGTGATCAGAGAGGCGAGCACATTCAGGCTGTTAAAGAGAAAATGCGGATCCAGCTGCTTTTTCA
>CAZKQR010000082.1:0-13595 GCA_964554965.1 uncultured Cytophagia bacterium
GTTTCGGTTTTGCAGTGCGCGGATGAGCAGGCTCGATGCATCGAGTGGGAATTGCGGCGCCGGCTGTTTATGCATGAACGGATCGATGATGACAGCGTGTTGGAAGGCAACTGGATCGTCACTAAAAGCATCACGGACAGCGGCTGGGGACTGGAGCCCCGGCGGATCATGCTGGATGAGAACGAAAAGGTGGGACGAAAGGAGACCGGGTACCGGTATGAACCGCTCATCAACGTCCCCGCTGATCTGAAAAAGCTCAGAGTCCCAGAAGTCCTTTATGACGAAAAAGAGAGCCGGCAGGCCTATCAGGAGGCCGGCGATCTGTTCGGCGACATTCTGCACGTCGAGCTGAGAGGAACCGGAGCGCTCTCCTTCTGCTACACGCCGGTGTATGCCAAATTGCGCGGCTTGACCCGCGTGATGATGGACCTGTATGAAGAGCCGGCCATGCTCCACGATGCCATGGCGTTCATGGAGCATGGATATCAAAAGCTCATGGATCAATATGTGGACATGAACCTGCTGTCCTTGAACAACGACAGCACCTACCACAGCTCCGGCGGGATCGGCTTTACCGATGAGCTTCCTCAGGAAGGATTCGATCCTGATCGCGTCCGGCTGCGGGACGTGTGGGCCAGCGCGCAATCGCAAGAGATGACCGGCGTATCGCCGGAAATGCATTATGAGTTTGTCATGCAATACGAGATGCGAACGTTGCGCGGCTTTGGCTTAACCGGTTACGGCTGCTGTGATGATCTGACGAAAAAGTTACCCTATGTTTTGCGCATCCCGCATTTGCGGCGCATCTCCGTTTCGCCGTGGGCGGATGTGGAAAAATGTGCGGAAGTGATAGGAGATCGCTGCATTTATTCGTGGAAGCCGAATCCGTCTTACTTGGCCAATGACCATTTTAACGAACTGTTCATCCAAGACTACATAGGGCGGACGCTGAAGGCTGCGCAGGGGTGTGTGCTGGAGATCATTCTAAAAGACACCCACACCTGCAGAAATCAACCGGAACGTTTCAGCGTATGGGCCGGCCTGGTCAGGGGGCTGGTCGATCAGGCGTCATGATGGACAAGAGAGAATGAGTAGAATGAGACGCAGTATTTTTTTCTTTTTTTTGCTTTCATCGACAGCCGCTTTGCTCAGGTGTTCGAGCGATGAGCCGACGGCTGGATCAAGCGGTTCCAATACGCCGCCCGAGATTGTCGCGTTGACCGCCACGCCGTCTTTTATCGGCAGACGTCAAACGACGACGCTGCTGGCTCAGGTGGTTGATCAAGATAACGATGCGCTGCAGTATGCGTGGAGTGCTTCCGCAGGGGTCTTTTTGCAGGGTACGGATCGCAAATACGCGGTATGGCAGGCTCCGGACGCGCTGGGCCGATACGAATGTAAAGTCGCGGTGGATGACGGTACGGAGACCTCCACAGGAAAAATTTTTATCGAGGTGGTGCCTGTGGCGGTGCTGCAGGTTTCTCACGATGCTCTGGATTACAGCTACACGGAGAGTGAACAAGTCGTCACCCTGGAAAACAAGGGGGCGGTGGATCTGCATTGGCAGGCCAATCCGGTTCACCCGTGGATTCAAGCCGCACCGAACCAGGGCGTTCTGGCTGTGGCAGAGCAGTGCCAGGTGCGCATCACTCTGTCGCGTGCCGGCCTGGCTGCAGGCGAATACACCGGGATTGTGGGCGTTCGCTCTGACGGCGGGGATCGGGATGTCGCTGTCTATCTGGACGTTCCGGTGACTCTTACGATGATGCAGATCCCGGCCGGAAATTTTACCATGGGCAGTCAGGACGGCGCACCGGAAGAGCGGCCGGTTCATACTGTTTATCTGGAATCCTTTGCGATCGACCGCTATGAGGTTACCAATGCACAGTATGCCGACTTTCTCAATCAGCTGCATCCGACGGTCGTGCACCGCCCCGCATACACAAGCGTGATCAAAGACGGCGTCACTCTCATCTATCTCTACCCGATCTATCGGGAGGGGCGCAATGTGGGCTGTCCGATTCTCTATGAAAATGGGCGCTTTGAGGTGGAGCGTCATGAGGCGAATACGCCGGTGCGATTCATCACTTGGCACGGGGCCTTCGCGTTCGCCCGTTTTTACGGCAAGCGCCTGCCCACTGAGGCAGAGTGGGAAAAGGCGGCCAGAGGCACGAACGCCGCCTTGTATCCATGGGGCGAAGCAGCGCCGACCCGTTGGTACAGCAATTATGATGATCGATTGGGATACTTGACCCGGGTGGGCAGCTACAGTCCACTGGGCGACAGCCCCTATGGATGCGCGGATATGGCCGGCAATGTGTGGGAATGGTGCAGCAGCCTGTACCGGCCATATCCCTATCAGGCGAGCGACGGCCGGGAGGATGCGAACGCAGAGGGGTATCGGGTTCTGCGCGGCGGAGCGTGGGATTCGCCCTCCATCAATCTGCGCAGCAGCCTGCGCTCTTTTAATGATCCGCTTTATCAGCATCCATCGTTTGGATTTCGCTGCGCCAAATAAACAGTGTGAAAGAAGGAAGGCATTTTTCCGAGGGAACAGGACTCATACGACCTAACAAGAAAGGAAAAAGGAAACTATGCACGGAATTGACATGGTTATCGTCATCGTTTTTCTGGTTGGTTTGCCGGCCTTTGGATTTTATTTCAGAAAATATGTCAAATCTGAAGAGGATTACTTTTTGGCCGGAAGAATGCTGCCCTGGTGGGTGGTTGGTTTCTCGGTGATTGGCACCCAAATCGGCGCCACTGATTTTGTCGGTGGTTCAGGGGCGGCTTATCGGTTTGGCATTGCCCAGGCGCACTTTGAGTGGATCGGCGCCTTGCCCGCCATGGTGGTGTCGGCCCTGCTTTTCATTCCCTATTACTGGAAAGCCGGCGTCTACACGGTTCCGGAATTTCTCGGCAGGCGTTATAATCTGACCGTACGCACTCTCCTGGCTACATTGTGGATTTTGTGGTTTGTTTTTTTTCTCGGCGTCCTTTTCTGGACTAGTGGCATCATGCTGAACGAGTATCTTGGTCTGCCGATCTGGGCGGCTATTATCATTACAGCTGTTTTTGTAGGTCTATACACCATCACCGGGGGGTTGGCCGCTGTCGCCATGACTGATGTGATCCAGGCCGTGGTCATGTTTATCGGTGGAATCTGCATGGCAATTATCGGTTTGTATATCCTTGGCGGCTGGGCGCCCATGGTGGAGAAAATTACAGCCACTCATCCGCAGCATTTTAACTTGTTTCTGCCCGTCGAACACGGCACCTATCCCTGGACCGGGATTCTTTTCGGCCTGGCTTTTGTCATGTCGCCGGCGTGGTGGTGCTGCAATCAAGCCATGATCCAACGCACCCTGGGCGCACGCACCGCTTGGGATGCCAAAGCCGGCATGATTTTCGCCATGGTCCCCAAAATGTGCATACCGCTTATCACCATTTTGCCGGGTTTTATCGCCCTGGCGCTTAATCCGGATTTGGGGAGCGAGAATGCGGATAAAGCCCTGCCCTGGCTCATCAAAAATCTATTGCCCACCGGTCTGGCCGGCTTGGTGTACGCCGCTTTTGTCGCTGCCCTGGTTTCGGCCGTTGATTCCATCCTCAACTCAACGTCAACCCTGCTCGTTCGGGATATCTATCAACGCCTGCTGGTGAGAAACGCTTCAAGCCAGCACTATCTCAAGGTGGGACAGATTTCAACCGGCGTGTTTATTATCCTGGCGATGATCCTGGCGCCGTTGACCAAACTGTTCCCCGGCATTTTTATCGCCGGCAGTTCGGTGCTGTCTATCTTTCAGGGCCCGACGTTCGCCATTACTCTTATCGGCATCTATTGGAAGAGAGCAACGCAATGGGGTGGGATGTACGGTTTGCTGGGTGGAGTCGCCTTATCCAGTTATTTGTTTTTTGTGATCCATTGGAATTTTCTTGACATAGCCTGGATTTCTTTTTTAGTAACGGTATTGATCAATGTGGTTGTTAGTTTATTTACCAAGCCGGAGCCTATGGAAAAGCTGGAAGGTTTGGTATACGGGTTGGTCATGAAAAAAGAAGTGAACAAGATCTCATAAACGTTCTAAAAGGAGTTTCCCCATGATGGAATGGCTCAGCGGGTTGCCGATGTACTGGCCAAAAATCATCGCCACTCTGACCTTTGTCGGTGTGGCGGTTTGGGCCTGGTTTCGGCCGAAACACTTTATTTATGAAGGCGCCCCCAATGCGAAAAGATGGCGCGATCTTCGCATTTGGATTACCGGGTTGATGATGGTGCAAATATTTTTATATTGGTATTTCTAGCCGTCGCACAAGGCAGGTATCCGCAGCATCAGTGGTTTTTTACTCGTGCTGAAGATCAGTGAATTAAGCTAATGAGAAAAAAATGGAAAACATGGATCACGGTAAAAAAGCAATCAAACATTTCAATCCGTTCTGGACGATGGGCCTTTTTTGGGTTTTTTTCGGTCTGATCGTCCTGTCCGCTACTTTTTTTATCAAACCAACGCCGCGCGTTCCTCTGATAATCAGTTTGATCATCGATATCTCGGCCGCACTGCTGTTGATATTGCTGGGGGGGCTCTGCATCTGGAAGGCGAGAAACATAGAGAAAGCGGAGAAGAATTGACCGTAAGCGGAAACAAGGGATACAGCATGGGCATCCGTCCATGGGATAGCCGCTGATGTTTTTATCCCTTACAGGATGATAGATCTACGCTGTGTCCGGGCATCGTGGTTGCAGACCGACATCCACCGGTTGACGCTTGACGGTTCTTATGATGCGTTCCTCGACCGGGGCGCATGCGCACAAGCCCAAGCTTTGTGTCGTCACACGCCAATGAGATAAGCATGAAAATCCTCGTCATGGGCAATAGCCTTAGACCCGGCGACACCCGAAGTGTCTGTCAGCAATCATGGCGCCGTTTAGTTCCTCATTATTGAAAGGAGAGATAAATGAAAATCTCTTTGCGAATAAGTAACTTTGTGCTCCCGGTCTTTATCCTATGCGCCTTGATCGGGCAATCCTTGGGTCAAGTGGCGTTTAAAAACGCTACGCCGACTATCGGCGCCGCCTTTCAGGTGTACCCGAACTGCGCCGCCTGGGGGGACGTCGACAATGACGGCGACCTGGACGTCTATACCTCCCAGGGTTCGAAAATGGGCAATGACCTCATGATCAACGATCTGAACAGATCGGGTAAGTTTTTACGCGGGGATACTTTATCCGGTGTCTTTGTCCGAACCGCGGGCCCGCGCGCCGTTCTGATGCTCGATATCGATAATGACGGCGATCAGGACATCATGGCTATCGATTCCAGCTCAGACGGTTGGAAGACCTATCTGTGCCTCAACCAATTGACTGAAACCGATTCGCTCTGGTTTAAGGATGTCAGTGATGCAGCCGGGACCACTCATTTAAATGAATCCTATTACTGCGCCACTGCCGCGGATTACAATAATGACGGCCGTTTGGACATCTTTTTAGCCGGACTGTCCAGCGCCGCTTGGACGCCCTCTCTGCTGCTGAAAAACAACGGCGTGGTCGACGGCCTGCTCTCCTTTGAGGATGTCGCGGACGAAGCGGGCATCTTTTCCATGATGGGCATGGATATGGCCTGCGGCGTGTGGGCGGATTACGATAACGACGGCGATCAGGATCTTTTAATTCCCACCATGACGACCTGGCCGGTGTTCTTTTATCGCAATGAAGGCGACGGAACCTTTACCGAAATCTCTGAAACCAACGGTCTAAGCGCTTCGGTCGGCAGCTGCCGCGCCGGACTTTGGGCGGATTACGACAACGACGGCGACCTGGATATCTATATCACGAGATGCCTGACCACGGACATCCCGAATGTCGACACCTGTGAACTCTGGCGCAATGATAACGGGCATTTTGTCGAGGTGCCGTCTGCACGGGTTGTCGGCAAGGAGATCCGTGGTGGAATATGGGGCGATTACGACAACGACGGCGATCTTGATCTGCATCTGTTGGACGGATCCAAGGTCGACATCCTGTTTCGCAACGACGGCAACGACGTGTTTGTGGATGTCGTCGAATCCGTTGGATTGGCCAAGACGGAAGCTGCCGGCGGTTGGGGATTGATGGATATCAATGATCGCGGCGGTGAGACCTTTGCCGACTGGGACGCGGACGGCGATCTGGACCTTTTCCTTCCCGGCGGCAACGGCACTAAACCCTATCTGATGCAAAACAACGGCGGCAATAAGAATAACTGGCTGGAGGTGCGTTTGACCGGGGTGACCAGCAACCGCGATGGAGTGGGCGCCCGCGTCATCGCCAAGGCCGGCGATCTGAGGCAGATACGCGAAGTGACCATGGGCGGCAGTTATTTGAGCGGTTCGCCGACCGATTGTCATTTCGGGCTTGCTAAAAAGACGCTGGTGGATTCATTGATCATCAATTGGCCCAGCGGAACCAAGGATGTCTACACCAGTGTGGCCATCAATCAATTGCTGAAACTGACCGAAGGGGCAGGCTCTACCGCAGTGGAAAAACAGGAGGGAACGCTGCCCGGCCATTTCACTCTGAGCCAGAACTATCCCAACCCTTTCAATCCTTCCACCGAGATCGTCTACGAGGTGCCGGCCGCAGGACGAGTTCGTCTTGAAGTGTACTCGGTGAACGGTCAAAGAGTGACGACACTGGTGAACCAAGTGCAGCCCGAAGGACAATACACCGCCCGGTTCGATGCGGGTTTATTGGCCGGCGGCGTTTATTTTTATCGTTTGATCACAGATCAAAGCGTTCTGCAGAAAAAAATGATTTTGCTGAAATAAAAAAAACTAATTCATGCCGTAGGCGTCAAGCCGCCGGTTTAGGCCGGCGGCTTGAGCGCCCTTTCATAACCTGCTGATGCCCTGCAGATCTGCTCAGTGCAAAACCCATCTCAAAAGGAGCTGCATGACTTTCACTAATCCGGCTCTGGGCTTGTTCCTCGGAATCTTTTCCGGTGTGCTTTTAGGAACTTTTGCACTGCCGATGAAAAAGGTGAAAATCTGGCAGTGGGAAAATTCCTGGCTCATGTTCTCCTTCTGGGGCACTCTTATCCTTCCCATGCTCCTGGCTTTGTACACCATTCCCAACCTGAGGGCTGTGTATTCAGCGGTTCCCCTCTCTGTTTTGGCCACGGTTTTTTTCTTCGGCGCCGTGTGGGGCGTGGCCAATGTCTGCTTTGGCCTTGGCCTGAAATGGATGGGATTGGCGTTGGGCACGGCCATCATGCTCGGCCTGAACAATGCCCTGGGTTCTCTGCTGCCGATCCTGATCTATCATCCTGAGGATTTGGCCAGGCCGGCGGGATTGGCCGTCGCTGCCGGCGTGATGATCATGCTCCTGGGTATCGTCGTCTGCTCCATGGCCGGCGCTCGTCGTGAACGGGTGTTACGTGTGAAAGAAACCGCAAAGGGAGTTCAAGGCGGTTCCTTCCTTAAGGGGCTGATCATTTGCCTGACTGCCGGCGTATTCGGCGCCATGTTCAACTTTGCCCTGATCGCCGGTAAGCCGCTGGAAACAAGTTCCCTGGCGAACGGCGCTTCGAATTTGAACGCCGCCAATGCCACCTGGTGCGTGTCCCTGCTTGGAGGATGCGTCGTAACCCTGGTCTATGTCCTGTACCGGTTTCGCAGGAACCGCAGTCTATCCCTGTTTTGGCGACCGGCCTCTGGGATTAACTGGCTGTGGACCTTTTTGATGGGGGCGATGTGGTATGGCGGCGTGGCCGTCTATGGCATGGCGGTTATGAATCTAGGCCGTCTGGGCGCCAGCATCGGCTGGCCGGTGATTCAAAGCACAGCTGTGCTGAGCAGCAACGTAGTAGGCTTGGCCACGGGCGAATGGAAGGGAGCCACCGGCAAGCCGTTGCAACTGATGTTCGCGGGCCTGCTGCTGCTGGTGGCAGGTATTGCCGTCATCGGCTGGGCCGGCACTCAGTAGTCTGCCTGGATGTTTAAACACAAACAAATTGATTTGTATCATCATCCCCAATAAAAATCCTCATAGATTTGGAATGCAGAAATGAGTGAAATCATTAGGTCCATCGAATTGGAAACCAAGCCTGATTTTGATCAGTGCCTGCAACGCGTGCTGGCCTGGTTCGAACAGGAGATCATCGACCGGCCGCCGATCCGGTTTTCAGCGCACAATGCCGAATACAACGCCGTCTCGACGCTGCGAGGCCGCAGTTGGCCGGACCTGGAGGCCAAGTGGATGGATGCCGAATTTCAGCTGGAATTTTTTATCGCCTCTATGGCCCATCGGCAGTTTCTGGCTGAAACGTTTCCGGTGTACTGGCCCAACCTCGGCCCAGAGATTTTTTCCGCCCTTTTCGGCGGTGAGTTGATTTTTGAGAACGTAACCAGTTATTACCGGCCCTCCGTGATCCAGTGGAGCGATGCGGATCGTTTGCAGCTCGACAAGGAGAATCGCTATTTTAAAAAACTGGAAGAGATGACTCAGCTGGCGCTGTCGCTTTGCCAGGGACAGTTTCTCGTCGGATATACCGATCTGCACGGCGGCGTCGATTGCGCCGCTGCCTGGCGCGATCCCCAGCAGTTCTGCCTGGATCTGTTGGACGCTCCCCAGGAAGCCAAAGCGTTGATCGCCAAGGCGGCGGACCAGTTCCAGACCGTTTATGATCATTTCGATGCCATGCTGAAAGCGCACGGCCAGCCCAGCGTCACCTGGCTGGGCATGCCCTCCTTCGGTAAAATGCACATCCCCAGTTGCGATTTTGCCTCTCTGCTCTCCAAACAACAGTTCGAAGAGTTCTGCCTGCCGGTCACACAGGCAGAAGTCAAACACATGACGCATAACATTTTTCATGTGGACGGCAAGGGCGTGGCGAAAAATTTGCCCCATCTGCTTGAAATTCCGCAGATCAACGGCATTCAGTATGTACAAGGCGTAGGGGATGATCAGCCCATTATGCAGTGGATCCGGGATTTGCAAATGATCCAGCAGGCCGGCAAATCGCTGGTTGTGGACATCGCCCTGGATGAACTGGAGCCGTTTATGGAGGCCTTGAAGCCCGAAGGGATTCTGCTCTGTTTAGACGCTGAGGAGGAACTGCAGCCGCAGATTATTCAGCGGGTAGCCCGGTGGAGAGCCTGACTCGCCATGCACGGTTTGCAATGAAGGGCGGCATCACCGGCCATGCTCTGCCGCTTGGCATCCAAGTCCCTCGTCAGCCTCCAGGCGGCTGAAAGCCGGCGGCCTTGGTCATCCGGTAAACCAGGGGGGGCTTTTTGACTCCGAATGTGCGAGGGTCCGCTGTCCGTCACCCTGCAAAACCTTTATCCTTCCTGCTGATGAAATCCCTACTGACCTATTTCGGTTTGCAACTCTCGGATCATAGAAGACGAGAGGCGTGATCGCCGTTGAGATAATTTCTTGAAATCTACCTTTTCATTGGCTATATTAATGAAAGGATCCAAGGAGACGCGATGCCCCCTCTTGAAAACAGTAAACCGCAACACAGCAATCGCTTCCGCATTCGGCGATTTCTCAACTGGTTTCCACTCGGCCTTACCTACGCTTTTCTGTACATGGCCCGCTACAATCTTACGGTTTCGAAAAACGCCTTGGGCGAATTGATGAGCAAGGCGGATTTCGGCGTTATTTTTGGCGCCGGCACCTTGACCTATGCTTTTGCTTTTTTAGTGAATGGGCCTTTGACCGACCGCATCGGCGGCAAACGGGCGATTTTGCTCAGCGCAGCCGGCGCTGCGGTCATGAATGTGCTCATGGGATTTCTGACTTTCTCTCTTTTAACCGCGAACGTCCGTTTCAATCTGGTGTTGTGGTTTTCACTGCTCTACAGCTTGAATATGTACTTTCAAAGTTTTGGCGCTGTGGCGATCGTCAAGGTCAATGCCAGCTGGTTTCATATCCGTGAACGGGGTGTGTTCGGCGGCATTTTTGGCATTCTCATCTCCCTGGGATTGTACTTTGCCTTTGACTGGGGACAGATGATCGTGGACGCCACGGTGGTCGACCCGCAAACCTTGAATTTTATACAGCGGCTTTTGCGTTCCCTGCTGGCCATGGACGGCGCCACCATCGATCAGACGTGGTGGGTGTTCTTTGTCCCTGCGGCGCTCCTCGGTGTTTTTTTTCTGCTCGACCTTTTTTTTCTGCGCGACCGGCCGTCGCAGGCTGGTTTCGCTGATTTCAATACCGGGGATGCAGGCAGCGATGAGGCGGAGCAGCCGCTGAGAACCAGGCAGATCATCAAACGGGTGCTTACCAGCAAAATTTTACTCACCATCGCATTTATCGAGCTCTGTTCCGGCGTGCTGCGCAACGGCATCATGCACTGGTATCTGATCTTTGCGGCGGACATGGGCTACGGCGTCGGCTTTTTTATCACTAAAAACTGGGGTTTGCTGTTGATGCTCGCCGGCGTGCTCGGCGGCATGTTCGCCGGCTGGGTTTCAGACAAGGTGTTTGGTTCGCGGCGCGGGCCGGTGGCTGCGCTGCTTTATGCGCTGATGGTGCTCAGCACCTTGGCTATGTGGCCGTTTGTACGCTCTACCTCTAACACGGTGAAACAGGGAATGACGCTGACCCTGCAACCCGAGCAGATCAAACGATTTCAGGCGCAACAGGTCGATCGCGCGATGATCCAAAAGACGCTGCAAAACCAGGGTTATGGGATTTCAGTTTTTGCCCAAGAAAACGACTGGCGCCTCACCCACGCGGATGGAAAAAAGATGGCCGCCGCCCGGATCGGCAATCTGGTGGTCGCCGAATATCAGCGGTTTAATCCGTACCAGAACAAACAGGAACACATTCAGATTCAAGTCAAGAACCTCGGCCGCCTGCATGGCGCGGATACGGACCGACGGGCATTTGCCCTGGGATTGATCGTCGTCTTTATGTCTCTGTGCGTCATCGGCGTGCACGGCATGCTCTCCGGCACGTCGACCATGGACTTCGGCGGACGCCGCGCCGCAGCCACCGCCGTTGGCTTGATCGACGGTTTTGTCTATCTGGGCACCGGCATCCAATCGATGAGTCTTGGCTTTCTGACTTCGCAGAACTGGAGCTATTGGCCGCCGTTCCTGGTTCCTTTCGCCGTCCTCGGCCTGGCGCTCTCGATTAAAATTTGGCACGCCTTCCCTGATTCAAAACGAAGCGGACATTAATCTTTCATGCTAGGGAGCCACCATGACACGCAACCATTTCGACATTCTCATATTGCTCGGCCGGCCGGCCTCCGGCAAATCCGAGGTCATCGACTTTTTAAAGAAAACCCCGGACATCGAGCGCCTGGAGCGGTTTCATATCGGCGCAATCGATGAGATCGATGATTTTCCCATGCTGTGGATCTGGTTTGAGGAGGACGCCCTTTTAGAAAAAATCCTCAAAAAGCCGCGCTTGCACACCGACGCAGAGGGGTATTTTTTGCACCAGTATCAGTGGGATCTGCTGATCGAACGGATGAATCTGGACTATCAGAAAAGGCTGCGCGACCAGGCCGACTATCACAATGAGCACACCACCCTGGTCGAATTTTCCCGCGGAACGGAGCATGGCGGTTATGCTTCCGCGTTCAGCCATCTGTCGCCGGAAATTCTCAAGCGGGCGGCTATTCTGTATATTGACGTGTGTTATGAAGAATCGCTGCGCAAGAACCGGCGGCGGTTCAATCCCAACCGGCCGGACAGCATCCTGGAGCATGGTCTGCCGGATGCCAAGCTGGAGCGTTTGTATCGCCAAGTGGATTGGCACGAGGTCAGCAAGCCCAGCGCCACGCATGTGTCGATTCAGGGGATCCAGGTGCCCTATGTGGTTCTGAAGAATGAACCCGAGTTGACGGACGATGTTCAAAAACTGGCGCCGGCGCTGGAATCCAGTTTGCAACGGCTATGGAGTGTGGCGATCGGGCAGTGATTTTCCGCCTGCTCGCATGTATACCGTAGCCGCGGTGTTTACGGGTTTTCGTTCATCGCCAGGTCGCCCTTTCAGGGCTTGGCATAATGAATGATGCAGTCCCAGGGCTAACGCCCTGGGCTGTATCAGTACGCCGCGTTGCGGCTAAAGAATTGGGGGGCTTGGAGTGGCATGGCGTATTTTTTCCCGTCCTTCCTTTCAACGCCAAAGCCAAATTTAATGCAGATGGCGGAATGGTGTTAGAGAGCGGGTAGCCCCTTTGGGGCTTGGTATAATGACTGATGTATCCTTTTCCAACTTTTTCAAATTCAACCCCGGTTTTTAGGCCAAGTCGGTACAGTATTCTAGGCCGGGACGCCCCTTGGGGGCTTGGTTGACCACATCCTGCGAGTTTCGTTGTTTTATTTTACCTGCGCGAGAAAACGGTCGACGTTTTCAGGGGTAACGATATCGATGCCGGTATCATAGATCTCCTGATCCGGCCTCTTTTTGTCGACAACGATATGGGTGAGCATCTCCACACAACGGACTCCCATGGCGTGGGGCCGCTGTCCGATCAGCGCCTGCACCAATCCGGCCTTTACCAACAGCAGCTCTTCACGGACCGTATCAAAAGAGATGACCACGATATCTGAGCGTCGATTCAACGCATTGCGGAACGTCTCAGCCCCGGCGACGGCCGCCCATCCTCCACACACAAACCAGGCGTTCAGCGAGGGGGTGGCCCGGGTGAGTTCCTCCATGTGATCCAAGGCACGGTCCGTAGCATCGTCGCAGAACAACAGATTCACTTCTTGCCAATCAGCCGCTTGTTCTTTCAATTCATCGCGGAACCCTTTGATGCGCTCGTTCAGATTCAGGGCCCCCAGAGAACCGGTGAGAATGGCATGTCGCCCCTGCCGGCCGGCGATTTTGATCAGCTGACGGCCTGCCGCACGGCCTGCCGCGTAATTATCCGTGCCGATGTAGCAGAGCCGTTTGCTCTTGGGCGCATCGGAATCAAAGGTGATCACCGGGATGCCCATGTGCACCGCCTGGTCGATGATGGACGCGACGCCATCCGGATCATTTGGCGATACGGCGATGCCGTCCACACGCCGCGAGAGTAGGGACTCTATGATCTGCACTTGGGCGGAAACATCCGCCGCCTGTACGGGGCCGATCATCTCCGCTTTGACCTTGAGCCTTTCGGCCGCTTCTTTCATGCCGTCCTGTACTTGCAGCCAATAGGGATTGGTCAAAGCTTTGGGCACCAGGACAAAATAGGGGATCCGTTCACTGCTGCGGCAACTTAGCGCCAACAGGCCGCAGATCAATAACGGTGAAAACGATTTCAGGATTTTTTTTACCATGACAGGGGCCTCTTTGTGTTACACTACTTGTTAAGTAAGGGAAGACCTGAGCTTGTTATCGTTTTCCCTAGCCGTGTGAAGGGAAGAGAGCAACGCGGCGTATGTTTGCACAGCCGGAGCAAGAAGCTCAACAAGTTCTTGAGCAAGCAAGGTCCTCTTGCCACAGCGGCCATTCGCAAACCGGACTTTGTGACAGCCCTTCGAAGCTCACAGGATTCGATCAACTAGAGACGGTCCCTCTGCCGACGATGAAGAGAGGGGCCCTGGTTTAACAAGGAGGTACATGTGGATATCGTACTGGAAAATATTCTCCAGCAGCCGGC
>CAZKQR010000083.1:0-13527 GCA_964554965.1 uncultured Cytophagia bacterium
GATGCCATTCGGCCTCATGCACCTCGCTGGCGCGCGACGGCACCACATGGGTGTAGGCCAAACGGCGCACGCGATAATCATAACCCACTCGGTGTTGAGCGCCGCTGGCCCAGGTGAGCAAAGCGCTGCGCGGGTTGCCGAAAAAATCGAACACCAGATCGTACCTCTCGGTGCGTATGGATCTCAACAACGGCCCCATGGCCCATCGATCCGTCAAACGCTCGGAGCGGGGGCGAACCCTCCGATCCAAAATCCATACTCGACGCAGCGCCGGATGTTGCGACAGGATCGCCGCCGACGCCGGTTCCGTTAAAAAATCCACGGCCGCGTGGGGAAAAGCCCTGGCCAGATTCTCCAACACGATGGTGCTCAGAACCACATCGCCGATGGCGCGCAGCTTGATGACGAGAATTTTTTCGGCGTGGATCAAATTTGTCCGCCTGCAAACAAAAGCCCGAATCCTTGGGTCCGGGCTTGGTCGTCCCTCTCATGCGGAGCGAAGGCGAATCGCCCTGGCGACCGCCTCATGGGTCGCCGGCGTCACCGCCATTCGGGACAGCTCCCGGCAATGGAACCACCCGGCATCCGCAACATCTCCACCGGCCCGCACTTCGCCGGAGGCATACTCGGCGAAATAGTTGAGGACCACATAATGATAGGGAAAGCTGATATGGTTGATGTCTATGAATTCATGGAAATCCAGGAAAGCATAACGCTGCGCGACGATCGAGCACTCTTCCATCAGTTCTCTTTGTGCCGCTTGTAAAACGGTTTCGCCGGGTTCTACTTTTCCGCCCGGCGGTGTCCAGTGATCACGATACGGCGGTCGACTGCGTTGAATCAGCAGCACCTGCTCGTTGCGAAAAACCAGAACACCGGCCCCCAAACGCGGCCAAAAAAGTCCGTTGCGTTCAGCCGCCTGCATCAGCCATCCTGTTGTTGGAAATCGAGGCGGGAGTTACTCCCAATCGTCATCCCCCTCCCAGTCCGGGGCGCCTTCAAACAGATCTTCTTCAGAGTCTTCCCATTCCTCATCTTCTTCCCAATCATCCTCGTCCTCTTCCCAGAACTCGTCCTCCCAGTCTTCCGTTTCCGTTTCGGCTTCGGCTTCGGCTTCGACCTCGTCCTCCGTCCACTCCTCATCCTCTTCGCTTACTTCCTCAAGATCCTCTTTGTCCGGATCATCCTCCACCGATTCTGAGGCCGTCTCCTCGTCGTCTTCATGCAGAGGCTCTTTATCCACGTCTTCTTCGTCTTTTCGTTTTTTCCTTGGCATGTTTTCCTCTAATATTTTTGATTGAAAATTTCGCGTAAAAGTATCAAATGCAATCCTAATATGCAACAACAATTTACGCAAAAGCCCTTCTTGACCCGCCAACGAGCTTAATCCATCAATTGTCTATTATTTAACAACTTATAACAAGTTTCATACATGGAGTCCACCGAAACCGATGCACAGCGATGATCCTCAGCCCGTACAGCGCAAAATTCGGCGCCCCAGGGCTTCCACAGAGCGGGATCCGTGGGACCGAAAACCGCGGCCAAAGGCGTAGAGACGCTGGCGGCCAGATGCATCACCCCGGTGTCGTTGCAGATGAACAATCCGGCCTGACTGTACAACGCGGCCAGTCTGCGCAGGTCCTTGTCCACGGCGATCAGCGCCGGTGCATGCAGGGCAGCGACCAGTTCCCGGCCAAGCGCTTCCTCCGCCGGCCCCCAACTCACGGCCAACTGAAGAGGCCGCGTTTTCTGCAGACGATTGGCCAGAGCAGCGAACGACGCCACAGGCCAGCGATTTTCCAATTTGCCGGCGCCGGGGTGAAGGATCACCAGCGGCCGGCGCGGATCCCGGCCCCACTCCATCCACTGCTGTTGTGCAGCGGCCCGCTCTTCGCCGCTAATGAATATCCGTTCATGCGGATCGCCGCCGCTCAAGCCGATATGGCGGACGATATCGAGATTGCGCTCACTCTGGTGCCGGTCCGCAACCGGTTGAGGCGCCGTCAAATTATAGATAAAGTTCCGTCGGGTTCCGCCGAACAGCAGATGCTCCGGCCCGACAATATAGCGGCGGCAGCAGAGGCGCGCGATCAGATCGCTGGTCAGCGAATGCGATACCGTATTTAGAACGACGGCGAGATCGAATCGGTTCCTTACGGCCGAGAACAGAGCGGTCAACGCGTCAAGCGTCCAGTCGCGCCCGTTGCCGGCAAACGGAATCACCTGATCAACGTTGGGATCATAACGCATCAGCGGCGCGGTGTTTTCGCGGGCGACCAGCGTCAGCGGGCGACCGGGGAAAAGGGTGCGCAGCGCGGCAAAGACCGGAGTGGAAAGGAGAAAATCGCCCAGCTGATCATGTTGGCGCACGACAAGAATATTTCTTACCAAGGCCGGATCGAATTGTTCTATGGGCAGGGGCGGCAGGCCAAGCCCTTTTTCCAGCCAACGCAGATGCTGGTGCTTAAAAGTCTGTTCGAATCGATTCCAGAGAGGCACGTTATCGCCTTGCATGAATCAGATCAATTTGCTCCTGAAACAAACGCAGATAGCGGTCGATCATATGTTCGAGAGTGAAATGCTCCTGCACCCGCTTTCGGCCGTTTTGTCCCCAGAGTTGCGCACGGTCGGTGTGAGTCAGAATCTCGTCCATCGCCTGCGCCAGAGCATCCGTGTCCTGCACCGGAACCACTCTTCCGGTGACGCGATCGAGAACGATCTCGGGCATGGAGCTGACCGCGGTGGTCACCACGGGTTTAGCCGCAGCCATGGCCTCCAGCAGCACAATGCCGAACCCCTCCCAGAGCGACGGCAGCGCCAGCAGGGTGATGTTCTTCATGATCTCATCGATGTCGTCGCGAAAGCCGAGCAGATGGATTCGGTCCTCCAGGTGATGGGTGCGGCCGAACTCGAGAATCAGGGGGCGCAGCGGTCCTTCGCCGACCATTACAAGATGAGCGTGGTGGTTCCGCTCTTTCATGCCGGCGAAAGCGGAGAGCAGAGTATGCACGCCCTTGCGCTCGTCCAGCTGGCCGACAAATCCGATCAGCGGCGTATCCGCCGCCAGGCCCCATTGCCGGCGCACATCCAGTCGGCGCGGAGTGAGAAAGGGTTGTGGATCCAGGCCGTTGTAGATCACCTCCACCCGGTTGGGATCCAGCCAGGGGGCGTTGTGCAACAGCGCGCTTTTCGTCGCCTGGGAATTGGCGACCACACGATGAGCGAGCTGATTGTAGGACCAGCGATAGTGGATTTTGTTTTTCAAAGGATAATCAACCCCGCGCCGGGGGATCACCGCCACGCCGCCGGCGAGCCGCGCGGCCAGGCCGGCGAAGCGCAGCTCTTTATCCATATTAGCCAGCACCACATCGATGGCGAGCTTTTTGAGCAGCCGCCGGGTGCGCAGAATGGTAAGCGGACCAAAATCGCCACGAATGGGAAAGGTGAAGAGCGGAATCTGCACAGCCTGGGCGCGTCGCGCCAGTTCGGTATCCGGCCGGCAGAGCAGATGCACCGCATGGCCGCGCTCACGCAGGGCGGTCAGCGTGCGCAGCATCCACACCTCGCCACCGCCGAACATTTGAATGGTATTAACGAAGAGAATGCGCATATCATCCCAATCCGGCGATGTGATGGATGCGTTGAACGACGCGGCAGGGATCGTGGTGAACAGCCACCCAGTCACGGCCGACACGGGCTTTTTCGGCGGCCGCCGCCGGCGCCTGCAGGATCTCGATCAATTTTTCCTCCACATTCATCGCCGTGATCTCGACAAAAGGATGATCCGGATACGCCTCGGCAAAGCCACGCACCAGGCCCGAGCAGGTCGGGATGGTCATGGCCAGCGATTCGAGCGCGTTGATGCCATAGCCCAGATCGCCGATCTGATCGATGAAAATCGACAGCGTCCGTTTGCGCTCCAGGGCCTCCTGGTAGCGCAGCTTTTCGATGAGCACGATCTCGATGGGGCAACGCTGCGCCAGGCGCTGCAGAGCCGCCAGAATGACCTCGCTGCCTTTTGCGGCCCGGCTGGTGGGCGCGTGGCCGATGCGCGGCAGGCCGAGCAGCGGCGGCCGGCCCTGGGGCATGGCCTGCACGTCAAAGGGAAAAAATACATGCTGCAGAGAGGGATGCAGCAGGAGATGATCGAACTCGACAGAGACCACCGCGTCGCACAGGGCGTCGATTTCCGGGATCACGCCGCGCGTGCGCAGATCGCTGCCGGTGTAGCAGCAGATCACCTTTTTTCCCGCCGCTTTCATTCTGGGAATGAATCTCGGTTCACGGGTCAGGTCCAGCCCCCCGTCCAGCTGATAGACATCGAACTGATCCAGGCCATACCGCTCGATGGCGCGATCAATGATCGGCTGCCACAGGCGGTCGCGGCGACGGACGAGAAATTTTTCCAGCGCCGAGTGCGGCGTCCACACCGGCGGCAGCCGCTCCGGCACCACCAGGCGGTTGCCCAGCGTGAGCTTTTCAGGGGCTGAGACCCATCGCTTGAGCCGGCGCACGATGGCCGAATCGATCAGAGGCAGGTCGAGGCAGAGGTCTTCGGCATAGCCGCGCCGGTCCCGGAACAGTGTCACCAGCCGGCTGTCGAATCCCAGCGCCCGTTCCGCCCGCACCAGCTGACCGGGCACGCCGGAGACATTCTGGGCGGCAATATGTAAAATTTTTAATGGCGTCAAAGCAGATAAACGGTGGCGGATGAACAATGAGTCAGCCCTCTCTCGGACCATCGCTCGCCCGGAGGCGCAACAGCCCGCCGGACGGTGTGCGCCGGAGTCAACGCAACGGACACTGCAGGCTGTCGCGAAACACGCCCAGGCTGCCGAAACTTTCCTTGAATCGAGCCAGACCCCAGTTGGGATCTTCATTGACGGTAAAAATGCCAAAGTCCAAAAACTGATGCCCCTGTTGCAGGCTCCAGTCGATGATGTCATGAAAGAGCAGATTCACCCCGCGAAACTGCTGGTACGATTCATCATGGCTGATGTAAAAAGCCAGCACCACCTTGGGATTGCAGGTGAACAGCACCACGCCGGCCACCATGGTGTCGCCGTGATAAGCGGCAAACAGCCGGATCGCCTCGGGGAACAGGGCGCGCAGGGCAAGCAGTTCCTCCAGGGAGTGGGTCGGCGTGACGTTGTGACGCAGGCGCAGATTTTTTTTCAGGATGGTGTAGAACCGTTCGTACTCTTCCGATTCGCGCACCTGCACGCCCAACTTTTGACTGCGTCGCACGGCGCGTCGGGACCCTTCGGTAAACGTGTACAGGATGTGGTCCCGGTGATAATCAAGAGGAATGACGCTGGACACTTCACGCTTACGATAGACAAACCCGTTCTGCAGCAGACTGAAATCGATGTAGCTGCTGGGTTGGCGCAGATAGATCATCGGCGGCGGCGTCATGTCCACGGCATCGAATCCCGCCTCGCGGGCATAGGCGAGCAACGTCGTCACCAGCCGGAAACTTTCCTCCAGAGAGCAGTGCGGTTTGACCAGAAAGCCCCCGTAAGAAGCGCCGCGATGGGAGATCAACACGCGCCGGCCGTTGTCCTGGAAATCCACGGCAGGGAACTGGGCGATGCGCCGGCCTTTGTCAAAGAACACCAGAGAGTGGTCCTTGAATCGATCCACCGGATGATAGGAGAGAAATTTGCGCGTGTGAAAAATGGTGCCGTTGTTGCTGGCAGCGACGAATTCCTCCCACTCGGCCTGTTCCGCCTCCCGGTAGGGCGCCACGGCGAACAATGAACGATTGACGGTATGGTTTTTCATCAGCCGGATTCTCGGGACTAGGACTGTGGGCCCATTAATTTGACCAGGATGGCCTTCTGCACGTGCAGGCGGTTTTCCGCTTCGTCGAACACCACGGAATGGGGACCATCCATCACGGCATCGGTGATCTCATCGCCGCGATGCGCCGGCAGGCAGTGCATGACGATGTGCCGGGGATCCGCATGCGCCAGGAGCGCCTCATCCACGGTGTAAGGCCGAAAAATCTTTTTGCGCTTCTCCGTCTCTGCCTCCTGGCCCATACTGGCCCAGGTGTCGGTATAGACCACATCGACGCCGGCGACCGCCTGTTTCGGATCTTCCGTCAGCAGAATTCTGCTGACGTTCTTGGCGCGAGCCTGCATCAGCAATTTTGGATCCGGCTCATACCCCTGAGGACAGGCGAGGCGCAGATCCAGTTCCAACACGCCGGCCAGGTTGATCCAGGAATTGGCGATGTTGTTGCCGTCGCCCACATAGGCGATTCTGACGCCCTGTAACCGTTTTTTATGCTCCAGGATGGTCAGGCTGTCGCCGAGAATCTGGCAGGGGTGGAGCAGGTCGGACAGCCCGTTGATCACCGGCACCTCAGCCCACTGCGCCAGCTCTTGCACCAGGTGATGGCCGAACACCCTGGCCATGATGCCGTTGCAAAAGCGGCCGAGAACACGGGCGACGTCGGCAACCGATTCGCGCACACCGAGGCCGATCTCCTGGGGGCCCAGGTAGACCGCATGCCCGCCCAGTTGATACATGCCGACTTCAAAGGAAACGCGGGTACGGTTGGACGGCTTTTGAAAGATCATCGCCAGCGTTTGTCCCTGCAGAATAGGATGTGGAGAACCGGAGCGGGTCTGCTGTTTTAATTTCTGCGCCGTCTCCAGGACGCCCCGAATCTCCTCCGCGCTGAAATCGGTCTCGGATAAAAAATCACGCTTCATTTGAATCTCCCAAGATGGATGGTGAACAGCCTTTTGTTCACACGGGTGCGGTTACCATGCGGACGTTCGCACGGCGCCAGGCCGGACGGTTCGGCAACCTCAAGCGGCGCAGCGTGCGTCCCCTCAGCCCATCGCTCCGGGTTCACCGGGCGTTGGTGAAAAACCTATAACACATAGCGGCTCAGATCCTCGTCCGCAATGACCTCCTGCAGGGTCTCCTGGACCATCTTTTTATCCACATGCACTTCCCGAATGCTTTTATCCGGGATTTTAAAAAGCACGTCTTCCAGCAGAAGGCTCATGATCGTATGCAGGCGGCGGGCGCCGATGTTCTCGCTGCGCGCGTTCACCTCTGTCGCGGTTTTGGCGATCTCTCTGATCGCGCTGGCGGAAAAATATATTTTGACGCCCTCGCTCGCCAGAATGGCGGTATACTGTCGGATCAGGGCGTTTTTGGGCTCGGTTAAAATTCTTTCAAAATCGCCGGTGGTCAGCGCCTGCAGTTCGACGCGAATGGGAAACCGGCCTTGAAGTTCCGGGATCAGATCCGATGGCTTGGACGTGTGAAAGGCCCCGGAGGCGACAAAGAGCACATGATCGGAACGGACCATGCCGTATTTGGTAATGACGTTGGTGCCCTCGATCACCGGCAACAGGTCGCGTTGTACGCCCTCGCGCGAGACATCGGGTCCGCCGCCGTTGCTCTCTCCCGAGATTTTATCGATCTCGTCGAGAAAAACGATGCCGGTCTCTTCGACACGATAAATCGCCTCGCGCACCACTTCGTCCATATCGATGAGCTTTTGTGTCTCCTCCTGGGCGAGCCACATCCACGCCTCGGAGATGGTCATCTTGCGCTTTTTGGTCTTTTTCGGCATCATCGGCCCGAACAGCTCCTGAATGCTGAGCCCCATCTCCTCGATGCCCACGGGGGAGATGATCTGCATCAACGGCGGCAGCTCACTGGGCACCTCCATCTCGATCAGCCGTCCGTCGAGTTTGCCCTCATGCAGTTGCTGGCGCAGTTTTTCCCGGCTTTGCCGGCGTTTTTCCTCCTGCGCCTTGCGCTCCGGCGCAGAGGCCGTGGAAGGCGGTTCGACGGGCGGCAGCAGCAGATCCAACAGCCGTTCGTCGGCGAGTTCATGCGCCTTTTCCTGCACCTGCTCCATCCGGTCCGCGCGGACCATGTTGACCGACAGGTCCACCAGATCCCGAATGATGGATTCCACATCGCGGCCGACATAGCCCACTTCGGTGAACTTGCTGGCCTCCACTTTGATGAACGGTGCATTAGCCAACTTGGCCAGTCGGCGCGCCAGTTCGGTTTTGCCGACGCCGGTGGGGCCGATGAGGATGATGTTGTTCGGCATGATCTCTTCGCGCAACTCTTCAGCGACTTTTTGCCGGCGCCAGCGATTGCGCAGGGCGATGGCCACGGCGCGCTTGGCATCCTCTTGGCCGATGATGTATTTATCCAGCTCCGCGACGATTTCGCGCGGTTTCAGTTCGTTGTCCTTCATTCGAGCGTCTCTATCGTCAATTTAGAATTCGTATAAATGCACAGGCCGGCGGCGATCTCCATGGCCTCCTTGACCAGGGTCAGGGCGTCGAGTTTGGAATGCTTCATCAAGGCCCGTGCGGCGGCCAGGGCATACGGGCCGCCGCTGCCGATGGCGATGGCGTTGTCGTCGGGTTCGATCAGATCGCCGGTGCCGGTGATCAGATAGATCTTTTCTTTATCCAGCACCACCAGCTGGGCGTCCAGGCGGCGGAGAAAGCGGTCGTTGCGCCAATCCTTCGCCATCTCGATCACCGCGCGCCCCAGATTGCCGCGGAATTCATCCAGCTTGTTCTCGAACCGGTCGAATAGGGTGAACGCGTCCGAGGCGCCGCCGGCAAAGCCGGCCAGCACCTGGTCGTGATACAGCTTACGCACTTTGCGGGCTTTGTTTTTGAGAACGGTGTCGCCATAGGTCACCTGGCCGTCGCCGGCGAGCACCACTTTGCCCTGATGACGCAGCCCGAGGATGGTCGTGCTGTGTATGGGAGGGAACGAAGACATGATTAGATTTTCCTCCGTAACCGGGAGACCGGAATCATCATCTGTTCACGATATTTCGCCACGGTGCGTCGGGCCACGTTGTAGCCCTTGGCCTTCAGCAGGGCGGCGATTTTCTGATCGTTGAACGGCTTTTTATCCGGCTCGGTCGTTATGATTTCCTTGATCAGATTTTTGATCATTTTATTGGAGACATCGTCCCCTTCATCGCTTTTGATTTTCTCGCTGAAGAAATATTTCAATTCGAACACGCCCCATTCCGTCTGCACGTATTTGCCGTTGGTCACCCGGCTGACGGTGGAGATGTCCATGCCGATCTCATCGGCGATATCCTTGAGGATCATCGGCTTGATGTGTTCGGAACCGAATTCGAAAAATTCGTGCTGCTTCTCGATGATGGTCTGCATCACGCGCAGAATGGTGGCGCGCCGCTGGTGAATCGAGTTGATCAGCCAGCGGGCGGATTCCAGGCGGCTTTTGATGTACTCGCGCGTCTCCTTGCTGGTCTTTTTACGATCGAGCATCATCTTGCGATACTCGTTGTTGATGCGAAGCTGCGGAATGTTCCAGTCATGCATATAGACTTTGAACTCGCCGTTCTCGTTGCGCACCTCCAGGTCGGGGATCACATAATTGTCGACAAAGGCGGCATACCCTTCGCCCGGCTTGGGGTTCAGCTTGGTGATGTGGACGATGAGCGCCTTGATGGTCTCGAGATCCAGCTCCATCAATTTGGCGATCTTTTCAAACCGTTTGTTTTTAAAATCCTCAAAATGATCTCGCAGGATCGTCACCGCCGCCGGATGGATCGGCTTTTCCTCCAGCAACTGAATGAGCAGACATTCCTGCAGATTGCGGGCGCCGATGCCCACCGGATCCAGCCGCTGAATGACGGCCAGCACGCTCTCCACTTTCTCCGATTCGACCTGCAGGTTTTCCGCGATGGTGTCCACATCCATGCTCAGATAGCCGACGCTGTTGATGTTCCAGATGATATATTCTCCGATGGAGATCTCCTCGGCCTCCAGTTCCGTCATGTGCAGTTGGCTCAGCAGATGATCGGTGAGACTCTCCTGAGACACCTCCGGGCGTTCATACGTGTCCACCGTCTTTTCTCTGGGGATGCGCGGTTCAAAGCTCTCCTGATCGTTGAGGATCTCCTCCCAATCGATCTCCTCCGCCGCCGTCTTGTCCGCGTTCTCCTCACCCTCCACCGCCTCCACCGGCTCCTGGACGTCCTCCTGCTCCTGAATCAACTCCTCGTCCGCGTCCAGCTCCAGCAACGGATTGGTCTCCAATTCCATGCGGATGCGTTGTTCCAGACTCTGCACCGGCAATTGCAGCAGCGACGACAACAGCACCTGTTGCGGCGATTGGGTGAGATGCATGGAAAGTTTTTGTGAAATATGGACCATGAGCCTTCCTACGCTAGCGTTGCAGTTTAAATTGTTCTCCAAAATACAGCTTGCGCGCCTCTTCATCGGAGGCGAGAAATTCGGCCGAACCCGACTTGAGCACCTTGCCGTCGAACAACAGATAGGCGCGATCGGTGATTCTCAGAGTCTCGTGGACGTTGTGGTCCGTGATGAGAACGCCGATGCCCCGCTTTTTGAGATCCACAACAATGCGTTGAATGTCCTCCACGGCGATCGGATCGATGCCGGCGAACGGCTCATCCAGCAGCATGAATTTGGGATTGGTGACCAGCGCGCGGCAGATCTCCACGCGGCGCCGCTCGCCGCCGGACAGCGTGTAGGCTTTGTTCTTGGCCAGCCGCGCCACGCCCAGCTCTTCCAGCAAGGCATGGGCCCGCTCCCGGCGGGAGGCCCGGCTGCCCGGCAGGGTCTGCAGAATGGCCAGGATGTTTTCCTCCACGGTCAACTGACGAAAGACCGAGGCCTCCTGCGGCAGATAGCCGATCCCCCACCGCGCCCGGCGATACATGGGGTCATGGGTCAGCTCCTGGTCGTTCAGGTGGATATCGCCGCTATCGGGCTTGATCAACCCCACGATCATGTAAAACGTGGTGGTTTTGCCCGCCCCGTTGGGGCCGAGAAGGCCGACCGTCTCCCCCTGCTCTATTTCCAGGCTGACATCGTCCACCACCCGGCGCTTGCCGTATGTCTTTTTCAGCCCTTGGCACCAGAGCCGGGCTTTCTCGTTCGATGGCATGCGATTACTCTTCCTTCGTCATCACGCGCAAGGCACGGGCTTGCTCCAGCTTTTGCTCCAACTCGGACCGCAGCGCGGCGGCCTGCTCCGGCGGATAAAAGACGCCGCTGGAGCTGCCCGGGCTGCTGAGGACCTTGACCCGCTCCAAGGCGCCGTCTTTAAAATAGAGCTGTATCTCGTCTCCCAGCGCCTTGTTCATGCCTTTGGCCGTGGTGTCCTCGTAGACGTGGTAATAACTGGTGGCCTGGCCGCGGACCACCATTTGAGAGATCTTGTTGCCCTGGAACGCGATCTCCATGCGCTCGCCGGTGAGCAGATCGTATTGTTCGCTCCGGCTTTGGGTCGAATCGACCCGTGAAAGAACCGCCGTCTGCTTGAGCAGACGAAGCCCGACGACCCGTTCCTTTTGCAGCAGAATTTCCATCTCCTGGCCGCGCATCACGTCTTGGCCGCGCTCAGCCCAGGGATGCTCGATTAATTGCAGCCTTTGCGATGCCCGTACATACGTCAGCCGGCCGCAGTAGGCATCGATCGAATCCCGGCGGATATGCACCTGACCGGCCAGCTGATAGCGCCGTCCGTCGTCAAACATCTCCATCGTATCCGCGGTGACGGTCATCAGCACAGCTCCCAGCGAATCCATTTCGCTCAAAACCGGCCGGCCGAACACCCGCGCATAGCCTAGAGCGCGGCGGTATTCCGCCCGCTCACCCTGCAGGCGTACGCGGTGATGTTTTTCCTCGATCGCCACCCGTCCGGCCGCTGTGGCCTGATCCATTTGTTCGCAGTAATGCAGTGTATCCGCGGTCAACGTTCGGCTGGTGTCCTGCAGCTGCGGCTCCAGATAGGCGCGATAATCGCGGGTAGCCTCATCATACCAAACCCGGCCGGCGGTCAATCGGCGGGGAGGATCGAGCAACAGCACCTTGCCGGTCAGCTCCACCTGCGCCCGTTCTACATACTGCAGGGCGCGGTCGCAATGGATCTCTGCGCTGTCTTGACGAAAAAAAACGTCCCCGCTCAATGCGCGCACATTTTCCCCGTTTTCCATCCAGCCGGACAACAGCGTCGCGTTGATCAGACGAAGCCGCTCCTGAGCAGTCCCGGGCGCTGCAACCAGCCACAGCGCGCCAAGCAGAGAACAAACTCGAATCCTTCTCACGGTTGCTGCGCCCTCTGGCTGTCGGCGGATGCGGGTTTGCGAAAACGATCCAGGGACAGATCCAGCCGTCGATGCGCCAGACCGTGCAGATTGCGGATATGATAATTGCGCAAGCGGGAGTCGGACTCAAAACCGCTGCCGAACAGAGTGTCGCCGGTCAGAGTGACGAATTGGACCTCCACATCGGAACGGATTTTTTCCGTCTTTTGTTCATAGCGCAACTCTTCGGTCCACAAGGTCAAGGTATCGGAAACCACCATGACGCGGCCGGAGGCAGAGATATCGTTGCTGGCCTCCCGCAGTTCGCCGCGATCTGCCGTGAGCACGGAGCGGGCACGGCCATGCTCATCGAAAAATTCCACCCGCACGCCCTCATCAAAGAGCGCCAGCCTGCTCTCGTTGTACCGCGCCATATGACCGTAATGCACGATCGCTTCCACCCTGCCGTTCATGGTGGAGGTGACCATGGAATTCCAACCCTCCTGATCCGGGTATTTCCGCACCGGCGGCTGCTCTTCTTTGAGCGGTTCCTGCCGGCGGCAGGAGATCGACAACAGCAGGATCAACGGCAGCAAAAGCATCGTGCTCCTGCGTATGCAAACCCAATGGTTCAAATCGACTGCTCCTCGGAACGGCCGCTGTCCCTGCGCCGGAATGACGTCAGCACGCTCCTCCTGCTCCTTTGGCCGCCTGGGGCGTTTTTTTCCATCGTTCGTGCATCCACACCCACTGCTCCGGATGGCGCCGTATCATGCCCTCAATCACATTCGAACACTGTTGAACCGGCGCCGTCCAATCCTTGGATACCCCGTCACCGTCGGCCCATGTGATCGCAGGGAAAAAATCTATCTGATAGGTGTCGTCCGGCAGCAGGTGAATGAAACTGGGAATGACAGCAGCACCGAACTTTTTTGCTAGAACAGCGGGGCCTATTGCGGTATGAGCAGGCCGATTGAAAAAGTCAACGAACACGCCCTCCACCTGAGTATCCTGATCGATCAGCAGTCCCAGACACTGGTTCTGATGCAAAGTTCGCACGATCTCCCGTGTGGCTTTGCCGCGGGCGATATTGATATAGCCGGACTGTTCACGCCCGGCCACGCTCATCCGGTCGAGACGAGGATCGTACGCGGAGCGGCCCACGACTTTGAGCGGGTACCCTCTGCGACTGATCCAGGAGGCCAGCAGCTCCCAGTTGCCGAAATGGGCGGTCAGAATAATGGCGCCCCGGCCGGCGGCCAGAGCGGCGGATAAATTTTCTTCGCCCTGTACGCGCACCAGCTGCGCCAACTGCTCCGGCGACAGCAAAGGAACGCGAATGGCATCAGCCACCGCTGCGCCGAAATGACGAAACACAGAGCGGGCCAGCGCGGTGATCTCCTCCGGCCGTTTCTCTTGGCCAAAAGCCCAGG
>CAZKQR010000084.1:0-248 GCA_964554965.1 uncultured Cytophagia bacterium
CTGAAAAACGAATTTCACCGAATCACAGTTAGTCGCGTTAAAGACTAAAAAATTGGCCGGCTTGTTGTTATACGCCTTGGTCACCGTCTGATCGAACAGCACCACATGGTAATCATAGGGCACCGGCGTTTTGACGCCGCCGGCGATATACGTGGAGATATTGCCGGCATAGTTGCACACCGTACGGCCGGCGTCATAGGATACGTTGTATTGCTCCGCCGCCTGTTTTAAAGCGTTGCCGCTGAACC
>CAZKQR010000084.1:258-10210 GCA_964554965.1 uncultured Cytophagia bacterium
GGCCCGGGTCAGGCTGGTGCGCATGGTATCCGGAGCCAGGGGATGATCGACCACCACGATCTTGTGACCGTCGAAAAACGGATTCAACTCCTCGCCGGTGAGATAGGGGCTGGCATAAACAGGAAAATACTGATAGCTGATCTCATAGGAAACCCCGCGCTGCATGGCGCCGCCGGGCAGTGCGGCGATGGCGCCGGTCTCCTCGCGGACGATGTAATCAACGCCGTTTTGCATCACCGCGCCGGTCGCAGGGTCCTTCACCAGGACCGACGGGCGATACAGATGCGTAGGGCCCAGAGCGACGGCCGTGGTATCAGCGACCAACCGCGTCTTCTGCACCGTGTTGTTCAGCACGGAAAAAAGAGTGTGCGGATTCGATGATTTGGCGAACGTCGTGTCGTCGAAGAGAATGCTGTATTCGGTCTGATCGACGATCTTCATCGGATCCAGCGGCGTCACCTCAATATACCCGGTCCCCGCTCCCTGAGAATGACGGATGGTGGGATTGGTGACCAGCGTGCTCAGGGTGGTCGGCGCCACATAGCCGGCTGCCGGCGCATTGGGAACCGCCTTGACCGTGTTGATGTCCAGGGCAATGACCTCGCCCAGCACGTTGGTGCGGATGCGCTTGGCGCACACCGAGGGCGTGATCGGCAACAGGTTGGGGATTTCAGAAATGCCGCGGCTGTAAAAGTCCTCATCATACCCCTGGTCATAGGAACAGACCGCATAATAGTAGGTCTGACCGTTCTGCACCGACGTGTCGGTCCAGGTGTAGCGCAGCCCGGTGTTGCTGCCCATATTCAACTGCAGACCGTCCAGACCGATGGGATGCGGGCCTTCGAGCGAGTCCAGCTTATCGAACTGGGCGCTCGGCTTGTCAAAGATCTTGTTGCCATAGGCGTTGGTGATCACATAGCTCTCGGTAAAGCCGGCATCGGTGCTGCGGAAGATCATGTACCCTTCAAAGTCCTTGCCGTAGATGGGATCGCGGGTGAGTTCTTCAGCCCGTTTATCCCAATACAGCGTGACCTGACCATCGCCGGCCACCGCCGTGACCGTGGGTTTTTCCGGGGGTTTGGCGAAATTATAGTCCGCGTCATAGATCTTTTGCATTGTTTTAGCGTTGCGCAGCAGATCGTCGTAATCCTCGCCCATCACCAGCGCGATGGCGAACTTGCGCTGGTTATTGGGATCGCCCAGTGGCGGCATTTGAAAATAGGCCGTGGCATAGAGAAAGGTGAGATCCACGGTTTGACCGATCTCGCTGAAATTGCCCGGAATGGTTTGCAGCCAGACGCTTTCATCGTTGTCCATGACGATGCCGGGATAGGCGGCAGCGGTAAAACTGGTCAATCCCAGCTGGTCGGATTCGCTGTTGTCGCTCATCTCGAAATTGGGCTCTGCCACCCCCAGGGCGTAATCCGCATCCGGTCTGCCGTTGCCCTCAGAGCCGTCCGAATCCGGACCCGGATAGCCGCTCATGCCCGCTGCCAGGCCGTCCAGCCCGATATCGTCCAGGGTTGGGTTCCAATCTCCGTCATTGTCGATGCCGTCGGCCTGGGACTCATCGACCAGGCCGTCCTCGTCGTCATCCTTGCCGTTCAACGGATCGCCGGGGGATTCCAGATAACGGAAACCGAAATAGGCCGGCGGACCGCCCCAGGCGCCGTTGTTGTCGTGGTCCCATTGATATACGATATCTTCGGTTTTGTTGAAATAGGCGTCATCGTCCTTTTGATCGCCGTCATCGCCCACATCCGCGTCGCCGTACATGCCGAACACCATCTTGGCGTAATCGGTGGTGCTGTTGTTGGTCACCCAATAGGTCCAGATGATCAGATCCTCTGCCGCCGGGTGGGCCCATTGATAGCCGCGCACGGCGATCTCCAGTCCCAGGCCGCGGATGGTGGTGTCGGTTTTGGAAGGCAGAAACTTGAATTCGTCGTTATAATAGTCGTTCATCCGGTAATAGGTCTCCTGATCGGCGCGGATAAAAGCGCCATACTGGCCGTTCCAGTAAGGAATGCCGGTAGCCGGATCGTACCAGCTCTTTTTATCCGGCCAGCGCCAGGGCCAGCTGTCCGGTTTGCCGTCCTGATTGTCGTCCAGCGCATCGCTGATGGCGACATACGATTGATTTTCGTCGGCATAGCCGGGCAGCGGTTCAAAGGCATAGAATCCGCCGGTGGGCCGGCCATCGGCCACACCGCTGGACGATGCGCCGTCGCTGAAAATGTGCCGGCGCTGGTTCAGCCGGTCCATCACTTCGGCGCCGATGACCGGAGTGAACTCGGCAAAGTAGCTGTGGCCGTTGGCGCCTTTGGGATAGACGCCTGACTCGACGCGGCGGTTGGTCCAATCGCCGATAGAGCCATAGTTGTAGAACAGCGTACTGATCCGGTTCCCGTCCAGCGTGCCCTCCTTGCGGTCGGCGTGGGCGGTGCTTTTGTTGAGCCGGCCGCCCTGATCGGCATAGCCTCCCGAGGCAGCCCGACTGCTTGCGGCAATAAGAAAAAATAAAATGCAGCACAGAGTTCTTTTCACTGAAACCTCCTCCTGATGTAACCAGCCTAACCTTGCGAAGGTTCAATCCACTTAAAAACCGACTGAAAGGCCGAGCTTGATTTCACGCGGCGATGAATAATAATCCGGCCGCCGCAGATATTCGGACAACGTGTTGGGACCAATAGACTCGGGCGTATACATGGGGATCAACGAATAGGTGGCGCGGCCGGTGTCGCTGTACACATAATCCTCGTTACGCCGGTCGAACAGATTGTACACCACCAGATAGACGCCGAAGCGCATGCCGGAGAGCGCGAACATCTTGTGCGCCCGCATATCGACATTGAGCTGATAGGGCTTGCGGCCGGCGTTTTCAAACGCCGTCCGGGTGCCGCGATACTCCGGCGTATAGGGCAAGCCGGATCCCAATTGGGCGATGAAACTGACATTCCAGTTGTTGGGCACGCCGAGGTTCACCGAGCCGTTCACCGTGTGGCGCTGATCCCAATCCAAGGCGACCAACTGCTTCTCCGGCTCGATGTCGTTGGAGGTGTCGTAAAACGTGGCCTCCGGATCCGAGGCGTTGCCTTCCGAGACGGAATAGGTGTAATCCAATTTGGCCGACAGCAGACTGGAATAGCGCTTATCCAGAGTGAAGGTGATGCCGCGGATATTGCCGTAATCGCGGTTGATGTACAGCGCGTAACGGTCGCCGGCGGCGTAGGTCTCGATGATCTGCGTGCCCAGCAGGTTGCGCACGTCCTTGTAAAACCCCGTCACGTTGAGGCCCAGATCCTCGGTCAACTGCTGCTGCAGGCCGATCTCATAGCCCACGGTACGCTGCGGCTCCAGGTTGGCGTTGCCCATGATGGTGCTGAGACCGGAGACCACTTCGAAATCGGGGTTGGAATACAAATAGCTGTACGCCGGGATCTGGAGAAAATGACCGTAGGAGAAATGAATGACGCCGCGTTCGGTAATGGGAAAGGCGATGCCCACCCGCGGACTGATCTGATATTTGGCCGATGATTTTTTGAACCAGCCGGCGGTGCCGGCTCCCTGCAGCGGTTCGCCGGTATCCGGATCGATGATGGTCGCCGGGCCGTTCAAACGCACCCGGTCGCCGCCGATGGTGGTCGCCAGATGGCCTTCAGGGATAACGCCGGTCATGGGTTTGCCGGTATTGGGATCGATATAGGTCCTTTCGCCGGTGTTCGGATCAAGCCGGTAGGGCATCTTGACCAGCATGGTGTCCTGCCCCTGGATGGCCCACACCGATCTATACCGGTTGGGCACCCAGAGGGAGGGATCGGACAGGTCTGTGGGAAGCTGCGAGTTGGGGTCGAAATATTCGAAGCGAAGGCCGACATTGACGATCATATCGCGCAGTTCGATCTTGTCCTGTAAAAAACCGGAGAGCTGGCGGGGCCGTCGCACATAGCGGTCGTGCGCGGTCAAGGCGATATCCGGAATTTTCGGTTTCCAGTCGGTGGATTGATCGATCTGAATGGTAAAGCTGTCGCCGAACAGCTTGTCCTTTTCGAATTCCATGCCCGCTTTGAGCTGATGAATTTTACTGACCTGGCTGATGATCTCAAACTTGGCGATATGGGTCAGCGTGTAGCGCTCATAATGGCCCAGGTTGACGCCGCCGGCATAGAAACGGTAGCCGCTGCTGGCGTTGAGCCGGTCCGAGCTGACGTAGCGGGCATCCAACGGATCCGCAAACACATAGGACTGGCCATAGTTGTAAAAGTTGGAATAGCGGAAAGCATAAAACGTTTTCGGCGACAGGGTGTGCGTCAGGGTGAAGACGTTGTTAAATCCAGAGCCCCAGCTGGTGGGCCGTCCGGACGGCGTCTGTTTCCATTTATGACTGTAGCTCCGGCTGCGCGACCAATCGGCCAGGCCGCCGAGCGTGATTTTAATATTGTCAGCCACATTGTAGGCGAATTTCCACTGCCCGGAGAATTTGCGGTACGGGTTCATCGCCACAATCGATCCGTCGCCGGATTCCTGCCAGTTGGCGGCCGTCTGACTGAAATCGTTCGAGTCGGCGATGGTAAAGCGGTTCTGGCCGTAGAGAAAGCCCTCCTGGTCCAGGGCGCGGCCGGAGAGGAAAAAGCTCACTTTGTCCCGGGTGAACGGCACCGGTCCGCTGATGTTGCCGCGCACGTCTTTGTTGGACAGCGGGGTTAGGTCGTCGATGTGGTCATAGAGATCGGTGTCGGTGCTGAGGTAATCGCCGAGATAGCCCACCACCTCGCCGGTCAATTTTCTCCCGCCCTCTTTGGTGACGATATTGACGATGCCGGACATGGCCTGCCCGTATTCGGCGTTGAACGTTCCGCTGACAAACTCCATCTCCTGAATGGCCTCGTTCTCCACGCTCAGCGCCATGCCCGAGCTGTACGGATCGGTGACGCTGATGCCGTCGACCATGTAGCGCACCTCTCCCGAGCGGCCTCCGCGGATATGCAGCTCGCCGCCGCTTCCCTGCACGACGCCGGCCTGAAGGGTCAACACTTGGTTAAAGTTTTCCACCGGCAGCTGTTTGATGTCCTCACTGGCCACCACCGCGTGGCTGGAGGTGACGTCCTTGCGCACCAGCGGCCGCTCCGCCACCACAGTCACGGTTTCATTGATGTCCAGAACCGTGGAGGAGAGTTGAAAGTTCAGCGGGGTGGTCAGGTCAATGGTGACCTTGACGCCGGTCTGCCGCAGGCTCTGATAGCCGATCATCTTGGCCACCACGTTGTACACGCCGGGCGGGATATTCAGAATGGCATAGTCGCCGTGAATATCCGTGGCTGCGCCCAGGGTGGTGCCCTCCAGCAGAATGTTAACGCCGGGCAGTCCGGCGCGGCTGTTCTGGTCGATCACCCTGCCGGAGATTTTTCCCGTGGTGCCGGCCCAGAGCATGGCAGGAAGCAACATAAAGATCGCGCATTTGATTATCCGCATCTAGCTTACTCCTCCTGATGATGAAAAGAGAATGTACAGACAACGTCAGAGCATGGTGTCCGGCAAAAGTCGGCTTGCCCTGGTAAACAAAATGCATTCATATGGAATATGTTTGGCCTTTACGATCCGGTTTTCAGTAAAAAAAGAAAACAGGTCTGTAAAGGTAAGGCCCAGGTTAAAATTCAATGCCCAACGACAGCCGTTGCGCGTTGGCCAGCCTGCCCCACTCCGCATAGGCGTAATCCAGCTTGAAGGCCATGGCGCCGGGTATTTGATAGCGCAGACCGCCGCCAAAGGTCAAGCCATCCTCGGCGTCCAAGCCCCAGGCTGACTGGTAACCGGCGCGCAACGCCACCAGTTCGCGAAAGCTGTACTCGATGCCGGCGTTCACCCGCTCGCTGTTGTCGTTCGGGTGCAGCGCGTCGACCGCAACGGTCATGCGATGGCGGCGGAGTTGGATCGGATCAATGGCCACGCCGACGCGAAACAGCAGCGGCAGCGGCCAGCTCTGGGTTTCCAGATGGGCCGGCAACGTGGAATTGCTGCCGCTGGCCTCGGGGTTGATGTCGACAAAAATTTTCGAATCTTTTCCGGCCATTCGCATCTTGGTGCCGAAATTGGCGATATTCATGCCGATGCGCATGCCGTGAAACTGCGTGGTGAACAGCGTGCCCACGTCAAAGGCAAAGCCGTTGGCGTTCATATGGTAGATGCCCTGGCGGATATATTTGAAATTCATGCCGATGGAAAACCGGTCGGTGAGGCTGCGGCTGTAGGTGAGGGTTGCGCAGGCATCCGAGGCGCCGAAATATTCGCCTGTGCCTTCGGGCTCTGTTTCCGTCCGCACCATCATCTCATCCATGGACAGAATGGTCAGACTGGCGGCGATCAGGCCCATATTCCCCATCCGGATCACCACGCCGCCGAAATCATAGTTGATATCCGCCAGCCATTCACTGTGAGCCAGAAGGGCCTCATGAGCGGTCAACCGGGCCAGGCCGGCCGGATTCCAATAGATGGCGGAAGCGTCGTTGGCCACGGCCACATAGGCGCTGCCCATGGCGGCCGCGCGGCTGCCGACACCGATCTTGAGAAACTGGGCGGCCGTGGTTCCGGTCTTGGACACGGCGAACAGGGCGCTGCCGGTGAACAGGAAGGCTATGAATAGAAAGACTCTCGTTTTCATAGATTTTGATCATCCTTGTAGGAAAAGTGCTCTAGGTTACTTGATCACCGCAAATTTACCCACATATTCGCCGATGCCGGGAGCGTCCACATGATACAGGTAGACGCCGTAGGCGATGTCCATGCGATCCTTGTTGAGCAGATCCCATGATTGTGAGCCGTCCTCCAGACCAGCCTGATGTTCCAGAGTGATCACATGATCTCCGGACACGGTGTAAATCCGAATGGTGCACGTCGCCGGAAGATGGATGAAATAGAGAATCCGATCGCCGCGGCCGCCGGCTTGGGTGCGGGGCTGGCGCTCAAACTCGGACGCGCTGATGTAGGGATTGGGCACCACAGCGATGGAGCTCAAGGCGGATCGCACCTTTTCCTCCCGAACCGTCGAAGTCATGGTCTGAAAGGTAAAGACATCGCGCCGGCTGAAGGGTTTGCGTACCGCAATGAAATAGACATCGCCGGCTTTGGGGGCAATGGGCGGAACCGCGACGGTATCCACCGGAACTCCATTGCGGTAGACGATGGAATCCGCATGGAAAAAGAAACGCACTTGCCAGGTGCCGGTGTTCTTGCCGTTGATCAGCGTGGTCGGCACCACCTTGTCCTGATCGCCGATGGTCGAATCGTTGTTAATGTCGAAAAACACGAATGGCACATAGGTTTTTTCTGTGATATTGTAGACGCGGAACTTGGCCGCTTTGGCATTGACGGATTTCTCCTGGAATTTATCCGCTATCTCGATGCGGTAATCAGCCGGATAGGCGACGCCGCTGTTGGGATACTTTTCCACGATGCTCTGATAGTTGCAGCGGCCGGAGATGAACCGGCTGCGCCGACCATCCGCCAGCAGGCTGTCGTTCTTGACCACGATCTTGAGCCCGTGCTCGTAGGGATTGCGATCGCTGCCGTCGAGATAGGGGCTTGAACCGATCAGCTGCCGGTTATAATGAAACACATAGTCGCCGTTCGGCCGCATCACCATGGTGTCCAAAACCGTAACCCGTCCCTCGCTGTAGGAGACGGCATAATCCCGGTCCTCGATGAACGCCGTATTCTGGCGGTTGGTCACGGTCAGTGAACCGGCGATCAGGTGACCGTGGGCCAGGTTGACGTCCACCACGCGAGCGGAATCCACCGGTCGTGGCGCCCCGTTCACATTTTCCCAACGCGTATACATCCAGCGCCGTTTCACCTGCAGGGTATCCCGTTCCACCAAGTCGCGGTCATACATGTTGAACACCGTTTTGTCCAGCGTCGAATCGTCGAAGGTGAGCACATAGCGATGGCCGTCGCGGATCTCGTTCGGGTCCAACAGGTCCACGGTCACTATGCCGGTGCCGGGGCCGTCCTCATTTTGCGTGGGCTGAATGGCGCCGAACAGCCGCGGTGGTTCATAGCCGGCGACCGGCGCCTGTGGAACGACGATGGCGGTGTTGACGTCCGGCACATAATTACCCGAATTGGGCGGATCCTCAAAAAAAGATTTGGTGCATTCGGAGGGGGCGATCTTTAAGCTGTCGCCGCGGTCATAGGACACCACGGCATAAAAATACCGCTGACCGTTCACCAGGCCCGAATCGACAAACGAGTGGGACAGGCCGGTGTTGTCGCCCTGGTAGTAATGAATGCCGGTGGTGGTTTCAATTTTATGCGGCCCGTGGATGCTGTTTTTCAAATCAAACCGGGCGATGGGTTTCCACATCTTGGGGTTGCCCAGCGCGTCGGTGATGGTGAACGATTCGAGAAAGCCGACATCCGTGCCGCGGTAAATGGCGTAGCCTTCAAAATCCTTGCCGTAAATCGGATCGCGCGAGTCCTCCGCTGAACGGTCCCAGTAGAGCGTCACTTTGCCGTCGCCCGGCACAGCGGTCAACCGGGGTTTGTTGGGCGCTTTGGCAAAACGGTAGCCGGCGTCATAGATGTCTTGAATGGTGCGCGCATTGCGGTACAGATCCTGAATATCGTAGCCGAAGAACAGTGCGATGGAAAAACGCCGGCTGTCGCCGCGGGCCATTTGAACCGGGCCCGAGGCATACATGAACACATTGTCCTTGGTCTGATCAAAAGTGGAGTCGATGATGCCCGAGACCATCAGGCGCCAGGTGTCCTCGTCCTGAGAGGGCCAGACCGTGCCGTATTCAAAAACGGAAAAGGAGGTCAGACCGATCTGGTCTGCCTCATCCAGGTCCTTTTCATCAAAATTGGGTTCGCCGGCCGTGGGCACGCCGTCGCGTTCGCCGCGATCCCAGGTCTCCATGCCGTCCTGAATGCCGTTGCCGTTCAGGTCGCCGTCTACGCCGTCTGCACCGACGTCGTCAAAGCGTGGATCCCAGTCGTGATCGTCGTCGATGTTGTTCTGCATGGACTCATCCACCATGCCGTCTTCGTCGTTGTCCTTGCGATCGTACGGTTCACCCGGGCTTTCCAAAAACTTGTAGCCGAGATAGCCCGGGCGCCAGCCGTCCGGAGAGCCGCGAAAATCATGATCCCAGCCGTAGACCATATCCAGTTTGGTGTCATAAAAGCCGTCATCATCGCTGTAATCATCCGAGCCGCCGATGTGGGGATCGCCGTACATGCCGACATAAGCTTTTTTTATCGTGTCCGCGCCGACATAGCGCACATCGTAGATGAAAAAAATGCAGTCCTGGGCGAGGGTATGCGCCCATTGATAGCCGCGGACGCGCACGTCCATGCCCAGGCCGCGACGGTCCGGATTGTTGATCGGATCTGGCCAGTAGAGAAATTCCGCATTGGTCGAGTCATCCATCACAAAATAACTTTCCTGATCTGCGGTGATCACGTTGACGCCGTACTCACCCCACCAGGAGCCGTCGAACTTGCCATCGTGGTTGTCGTCCGCATGCGCCCAGGTGGCCGGCCAGGTGTTCGGTTGATGGCTCATGGCGATATAAGATTGCCCCGGGCGGGCGAAACCCGGTTTGGGCTCCCAGCCCCACACCGCGCCCTGAGTGGAGCGATCCCCGCCGGTATCCAGTCCGTCGGAGATGATGTGGCGGCGCTGGCGGTTCTTGTCCACGATCTCGCCGGCCACCAGCATGCCGAATTCGAACGCGTAATCGCGGTTGCTGGTGCCGGCCGGCCAGACCAGCGAACGGGAGTTGCTCGGCTGGCCGATGGAGCCATAGTTGTAGAAAACCGTAGAGATACGGTTGCCGTTATGGGTTCCTTCACGCCGTTCGTCGTGCCGGCCGAAGGATTTGGCCAGGCCTTCCCGCCTGGCGCGCCAGGCCTCCCATTCCGATGCCGGCGCATTTTTGGACGGGATCGAGGT
>CAZKQR010000084.1:10220-13494 GCA_964554965.1 uncultured Cytophagia bacterium
TGATCCACTCATCCTGAGCCGAGACCTGGGAACAGAGGATAAACAGTAAAGCGGTAAACATGCGAGCCATTGGCATACCTTTACGTTTAAATCCGTTGTCGCATCAAGCGGTGTTGCACGGCCGCTGCGTCCACTTCATTCAGGCGGCAGCCGGTGTGACGGTAACAGGCCCCTGAACGATCAAAATCCCAACGCCACGCCCACTCGTACCTCGCGCGGCGAACTATAATAGGTTGGACGCGACAGATAGTCCGACAGAAAATGGCGGGCAAATTCTCCGCCGTGATCCGCCGTATAGGTGGGTATCAGCGAATAAGTCGCCCGGCCGGTGTCGGAATAGACATAGTCCTCGTTCATGCGATCGAACACGTTGTAGATTTTCAGCAACAGCGAGGTCCTGATTTTGCCGATATAAAAATCCTTGTGCGCATTGATGTCAAACGAGTATTGCATGGGTTTGCGCTCGCTGTTCTCATAGTCGGTGCGCATGCCCTGCAGATCCGGTGTGTACGGCAAGCCCGAACCGACATGTCCCAGCAGGCAGAGGGACCAGTTGCGCGGTTTGCTCAGGGTGACGCTGAGGTTCAGGGTATGCCGCTGATCCCAGTCCACCGGCACGACAAAACGCTGACTCTCACGCGGCGGATCGCTCTGGGCATCCTCAAAGGCCGCTGTGGGCGAGGAGGCGTTGGATTCGGAAACCTGATAGGTATAATCCATGGCGGCGGAAAGCAGGCCGCGGCCGCGCCGTTTCTCCAAAGAAAAGGTGATGCCCTGAACATTGCCGTAATCCTGATTGGCATAGCGGCCGTAATAATCGCCGCGCGAATAGAGCTCGAACAACTCGGACCCGAGCAGATCGTTGACGTCTTTATAGAAACAGATGGCCTCCACGCCCATGTCCTCCGCCACCTGCTGTTTCAGACCGATCTCATAAGTGACGGTCGATTGCGGATTCAGATTGGCGTTGCCGAGAATGCTGTTAAAACGGCCGCTGATCACCTCAAATTCCGGATTGGCGTACAGATAGGCAAAGGGCGGAATCTGGAAAAAATGACCATAGGAAAAATAGACGGTGCCGCGGTCGGTAATAGGATAGGCGATGCCGAGGCGGGGGCTCCACTGCTGCTTGGCCGCAACCTCGACCAGCTGCAAATCATCGAGCGTGGCACGGCTGGCGGAGATCAGCATCTTGTCCCGGTCGTCCGCCGCCACCTTCCAATTGGAATCGAAATAGTCATAGCGCAAACCGAGATTGACGATCATATCTTTGAGCTCGACTTTATCCTGGAGATAACCGGAGAACTCGATCGGCTTGCGATGATCATAGCGGTTGTGGCCGGTGCTGGTCTCCGGCGAGTGAATGGTCGGCGCCCAATCGTAGGTGTCGCGAATGTCCACGGTGTAGGCCAGAGAGGAGAGATCGTGTTGGCGCAGTTCCGCGCCCAGCTTGAACTGATGAGTCCGGTTCCACTGATTGGTCAGGTCAAAACGGCCGATGTAGGTCAGATAGCGGGAGCGGCTGTAGCTCTTATCCTGGCCGCCGCCGTAAAATTCACGACCCGGGATCTGGGTCAGGATGTTCGGCAGATAACGCGTATCCTGCCAATCTTCGTACAGGTACTCTTTGTCGACGTTGGCATTGGCATTGACCTTCAGGGTGTAAAACGTGGCGGCGGAGAGGGAATGGGTCCAGTCCAGGGTGTGAGAAAAGGCCCGGCCATAGTGGGTGGCGCGGCCATCCGGATTATACTTGAAGGTGTGATCATAGGACTGATTTTTCACATCCGAATAGAGCAGTCCGTAGCGGAGGATCATATTGCTGCTGAACCGGTAGGTCAGTTTGGTCTGCAGAGATAATTTCCGGTAGGGATTCATCGCCGCCAGGCTGTTGTCGCCGCTGAAACCGTTGTCGCGCCGGCCGTTCAGATTGTAATCCGTGAACGCCTCGCCCTCGTCATAGCCGCCGTTGCGGTTGTCGTCATAGTAGGGTTCGACAAAATTCAACCGGCCGCTGCTCCAGACGCCATCGCCGTTGTTGTCGGCAAAGGACTCGCCGCTGTCCCAGCGCCCGTTCGCGTTGGCGTCGGTGAACGGCTCGCTGTTGTAGAGGCTGTTGACCAGGCTGAGAACCGCAGTGGAGTCGACATAGACGACATCATTGGGCGAATGCTCGCGCCGGCCGTACAGCCAACCCTGGCTGTCGAACCATCGGCCGGAGGCGAAAAAGGTCAGTTTTTTGGAAATGCCGGGGATCGGGCCGGAGAGGGATAGATCCGCGTTCATCAGGCTCGCGGGGTTGATCTTTTCGATGTTGAGAAAAGTGCTCTTATGGGAAGACACCTTGTCGCCGAGATAGAACTCGGCGTTGCCGCTGTATTTTTCACCGCCGTCCTTGGTGACGATGTTCACCAGACCCGACATGGCCTGGCCGTATTCGGCGTTGAACGTGCCGCTGACCACCTGCAGCTCCTGGATGGCGCTGTTCTCCACAGACACCGAAAGACCGCCCCACATGGGATTGGACACCGCCACGCCGTCGATCATGTAGCCGATTTCACTGGCGCGGCCGCCGCGGATGTGCAGAGCGCCGTTGGCGCCTTCGGTGATGCCGGCTTTGGTTTTGAGCACGTCGGTGAAGGATTCCACCGGCATCTCTTTGATCTCCTCCGTGGTGACGATCGCGCGGCCGGAGGTCACATCCTTTTGCACCATCGGCCGCTCGGCGACCACGGTGATTTCATTGCCGATATCCAAAACCGTGGAGGACAGGTTGAAATCGATGGTGGTCGTGTGATCGGTCTGCACCAGCACCTCTCGCTGGATCACCGGCGTGTAGCCCATCATGGTGGCGCGCAGGTTATACCGTCCCGGCGGCACATTGATGATGAAATAATCGCCGTCCAGACTGGTGACCGCGCCCAGGCTGGTGCCTTCCACGATCAGGTTGACGCCGGGCAGCGGCTCTTTGTTGCCCGCGTCCTTGACCACGCCGGCGATTTTGCCGGTGGTGCCGGCCCAGAGCAGCGCCGGCAGGCAGAGAAAAAACAGTGTTCTCTTGAAGCAGACCATGAGTAACCTCATGAGAAAATGAAATAGGTGAGGTCTATTATCGTTGTTAGTACCAAAAGCAAGCATCTTTTCAGCTGTGCCTGATGTGTACAGTCGTGAAGGGCGAGGAATCCAGCGTCCTACAATGCCCTCTCAATTGTCCTTCCGAGCCCGCAACCCCGTATTCCAACAATCCTGATGCCATCGCGAAGGGCGAGGAATC
>CAZKQR010000085.1:0-13437 GCA_964554965.1 uncultured Cytophagia bacterium
GCGTGGTGATCCCCACCCATATTCCCGGCACTCAGCAGGCCATCTTTGATTATTATCAGGCCGTTAACGAAGTGTTGGAGGTCCCATTCATGGTTTATGATCCGCGCGGCGAGGGCGAGCATTCGGTCACACCCGAGACGATGTCGGAGATGGTGAACAAATTCCATCATCTGGTCGCGATTAAATACCGCACGTTGAACGGCGAGCGGATGGGCCTCATGACCTCAGCGATCAGCTCTCGCATCTCGGTTTTCTCCGGTTCAGAGACGGTCTTTTTGCAGGATCTTTCTGTGGGCTCGGTCGGCTGTGTAGGCGGCGGCGCCAATTTTTATCCGCAGGTTATGGAGGCGTTGCAGGACTGTTTTCAGGAGGGAGATCTGATTGAAGCGCGGCGACTGCAGTTCAGCATTTTGGAGGCCATCCAAGCGCTGAATCCCGTCTATTGGCCTTTGAGCGGCAAGCTGGTGTTGCAGGTGCTTGGTATTCCGATCCAGCCGGTCACACGGCAGAAAGGCGAAACGCCGAGCGCTGAGACCGTGCGCAAATTGCAGGACTTTTACCGCGTCTATCTGCAAAAGTTTAAAGCCAGAGTCTGATCCCCTCGTCTCCCGGGTGAAAGGGCTGAGCCTGGACGGCCGATGTTTTTTTTCCAAGTAGAGCGAGCGGATTTTATTGCAGGGTCATCGGGAGAAAAAAAGCATCCCCGGGATCGCGTCCTTCGCGATTCCGGGGCGGCGCTCAGGTGCGGATTCTCTTGGGCCCTGGGCCCGCATTTCTGCGCAGCGGCTAACGCCAGTCGGCCTTGAGGGAGAGTTGAACTTGTGAAGGGGTGCAGCCGAGGTTGAAATGGAATCCCACTCCGGTGCGATGGTTTTTATTATACTGATGAGTGGACCAGACCGCATCGATGGCGCTGAACAGATGGTTGACGACAACGGCGCCGATGGCGAACAGCGCGTGCTGATCGGCCTTTTCCGCCGACAGCCGAAGGTTCTTGTATTTCATCCGTTGCGCCTCGCTCGGCCAGCTCCAGTAATAGCCGGTCACATCCCGGTAATAGGCGTCCAGGTACCGTTGCCGTAGTTTGGCTGCGTTGTATTCGTCGATGTGGTTGTAATTGCCGATGTCGATGAAATAGGCGTTGTTTTTCCCCTCCAGGTTCACGCCTGCGTTCTCCGCCGCATATCCGCGATAGTCGTCGATGCGCCAGTTTTCATAGGTTTTAAAACCCGCGTAGCCCAGCCACAGGGCGATCTCGGCGCCGAAAAAGAGCTGCGCCCGCCGCGAACTGCCAACATAGTGCTCGCCAAGTCCGGGCACCAGCAGGGAGAGAAAAAAGGCCTTGCTCTTTGATTTGAATTCCGTAGCGGCGACGGTCTCCTGCGCAGGCTGGGCGGCAGTGGCACAGGCCAAGGGCGCCGGCGGCTGCTGTATCCAGGCAGGCCTGGCCCAGGCTGGCCTGGTCCAGAGGGTGGAGAAATCCGTTTGCGCCGGCAGTGGGCAAGCGGCTAGGAACCACAGCAGGAGTGACAGATATTTTTTCATAAGGCTCTCGTCTGACCGGTCGTCCGCGGCGCGGGAAACCGGTGAAGGGTTTACCAGCGCAGGTCCAACGATAACGCCGTACAGGGCCGATGATCCCAGTAGCGCGGCGTCAGGTGCAGGCTGGCTTCGAATTGCGATTGATTGAAACGATGGCTGGACCAGGCCGCATCAAAGCCGCTGAGCAGATGGTTGATGATGGCTATCGTGGCCATGGAGGTGGCGTTCTTGAACGCACGGTTGCTGTCGTCCCGGCGGTCGTCATAGGCCAACCGCTTTGGCGAACGCAGGGCGGTGGTGAAACCGTTATCCCACAGACCCACTTCCGAATCATCCCATCCCGCGTTGAACTGGTCGTATTTACCGATCATCTCATAATACTGCTGGTCTTTGACCCGGTGCAGGCTGTGGCTATAGTTGTTTTTCTCCCAGCTGCGCAGCGCTTCCACATCGCTGCGATCCAGGCCGGAACGCCGGGCGATGTAATCCCAGTACTCGTTCTCACTCCAGTGTGCATCGGCATAGGTTTTGAACTCTACGTCGATGTCCTGACCTTTTTGCGTGTATTGAGAATAAAAAAGCCAACTGGCTGCTTCCACAGCCAGAAAAGCTCCGGCTTTCAGCCAGGAGTGGTTGTAAATCTGTCCGCTGCCGGGGATCAGAGCGGAGAGGAGGAAGGCCTTTTTCGGCGATTTAGAATCCACATACTCATCCTCATAGGCCTCGTCGGTTTCCTCCACCGTATCCTGGGGAGCGATCCAGGCGTATTGATGATGCGGCGTCTGCACCATAAAATCGTGCCAGCGCGATGGGGTCTGCGCCAGGGCGACCGTCGACCACATCAACAAAAATAATCCTGCTTGCATGAATCCTTTGGACCTGCTCACACATCCTCCTTGTCCTCCGGGCGGCGCGATGCGCGTGTCCGGCTAGTCGATAAAATCAAACAACAGCGTGGCATAGTACCGCCACTCCTTGCCGTAGCGCAGCTCCTGGTTGACCACGTGATCCAGGCCGTAGGCCGCTTCCAGCGACAAAGCGGTGGGAAAACCGTAAAATGAAAACATGGAACAGCGCAGATTGACGCCGACGTCTCGTTTAAAAGCCGACAGGTCCACGCGGTTCCGGTTAAACGCATTGCCGTAATCCATAAAGGCGGCCAGATAGATCCGATCGCTGGTCAGATGGAAAAATTTTTTCTGCCACAGACTCAGCAGGGGAAGACGATAGGTGAAACGGCCTATCAGCATCTTGCGGCCTTCGATGCTGTAATACGGATAGCCGCGCAAACCGGGCAGGCCGCCGGCAAAGAAATTGAAAAAACTGTCCACCGGCCGATCCACCCAGCCTCCCTTGAAGTTCAACGTCAGTGCATGGCGTGAGGACCAGGGCATGGGCCAGTACTCATGCCAGTCCATTTCAATGCGATGATAGTTGTAGCGGGCGTAGATCTCCTGCAACGTGCCATAATCGTTGTTGGTGGCAAAGTCGTCAAAGAACCGGTTGAATTCGCGGGAGTACTTGACTTCAATCTTGCGGCCGGCGAAGGGACTGATGGAGGCGCTGGGGCCGGGCAGCACGCCTGCGTGGGTCCAGGTCATGGTGAAGTGATTGCCGATGTAATAGGTGTTCTGCGGCGAGACCCACTGCTGATTGTTAAAAAGGAAATCCTTGATCTGACTGGTGTAGCGGCCATGGACAAAGGCCAGGCGGACGGATGAATGGTCGCTCAATCCGTAATAGGCGCCCAGATCCGCCTCCAAAATGTTAAAGCCGATATCGACAGAGGCTTTTTCCGGATAATCTTCGATGACTTCGATATCCCGGTTGACATGGCGGCTGAATCCGTAGAGTTCCAGGAACAGCGTCGGCGCCCATCTTTTCATCTCAAAGATGGCAAACGCATCCAGATCCATCTGTCGGTTCAGGGTCAGTCCCCCGAACAGGCTGTAGCGGTTGAGAATATCGGCCGCGTAAAAATAGCTGCCGAGCTTGAGCGTGCCGTAATCGAGCATGGCGCGGGGAAGAAAAGAGATCTGGCTGTAGGTCATCTCATAGGGCTCGCTGGGGATGTCCGGAACAGAGTGGTCGTCATATCGGCGGATGACTTCCAGGGAGGAGTCCTGGCGCACAGCAAAGGTCTCCGGTTCAAGCCCGAGATCGCGTTCGGAGGAGCGATACACCGCCTGATCGGGATCGATGGCTGCGGGCTGCTCCAGATCGGCGATCTGGTAGCCCTGATAGTGAAAGTTGGCGAACGCCAGCCGGCCTTCCCGGGTTATGCTCGGCATGAACGCGCCGCCGGCCACATTGGTCCACAGCTGCTGTTCCTTCGCCTGCGGCGTCATGCTGTAGATGTTAAAGATGCCGGTTTTATCCCAGCTGAAATAGATCCGGCTGCCGTCCGGGCTGAACACAGGATCGCGGGCATCGCCCTGGCCGCTGATCAAAGTGGTCCAGGTGTCGCTGTCCGGATGGTAGAGAAGCAGATCGCGGCCATGGTTCCGGCCTTTGGAAAGAACGATGGATCGGCCGTCTGCAGACCAACGCGGCGAGCAAAGGCTCTCGCCCTGATCAAAGCGGGTGAGCGGCCGGCTGCTGCCGTCGGGCAGGACCAGCGTCAGGTTGTCGCTGCCGTCCTTTTGGGTGATGCAGATGATGCGGTCGCCGGAGGGCGACCAGTCGGGATCAAAGGCGCGCAGATTCTTGGTCAGCTGTTTCTCTTTTTTTCCGGCCAGATCATACACATAGAGATCCTGATAATGGCTGCCGTGCTTGCCGCGCTCGATGCGGCTGTAAAGGATTTTTCCTCCGTCCGGGCTCCAGGAGAGCTGGCTGTTGACGCCGGTCTTGATGATTTTGCTTTTTTGGCCGGCCACATCATAGATCATCAGATGGGTTAAAGTGAGGTAGGATTCAGATCGAGTGCCGCAAAACGCCAGCCGTTTTCCGTCCGGCGCCCATTGGGCATAGGTGTTGCCGATCCCTTTGGCCGTCACGACCCGGCCTTCGATGCGATGGGGTGTGATTTGCGTCAGCCGGTCGGTGTAATACGCTGTGAGTTCCTGTTGCCATTGGGCGTGCAGTTCCGCGCTGTTGAGACCGGTCACCTGTTTGAGCGCGCCGTCCACGGTAAAGGTCCACGGTTTGGCCAGCTGTTCGGTCAGACGCTTGAGCGCGCTCTCGCCCCACTTGAGCGCCAGGTAGCGGGTCAGGGCATAGCCGGCGTTGTAGGTGCGTTCGTTGCCCAGGCTGTTTTTACCGAACACCCCCATTTCAGCAAAGCTCAACGGCTTGCCCGCCACCACCGCCGTGCGGATCAGCATATCGCGATGGCTGTCCCATTGATCATAATCCAGGCCGATGGTCTGAAATTGCGCCATGCCCTCCGCCAGCCACATGGGCACGATGGTCATGGGCAGGGGATAGGAGGCAAGCCGGTTCGGGTAGCCATAGAGCACATCAGGCCGTTTTTCCGGCTCATACCCAAATCCCTGCAGGTAGACGGCAGGCATACGCCGCGTCGCTTTACGGCTGGCGCCGAGAGAGATCATGTGGCTGAATTCGTGCGCCACTACGTTGCGCAGCCAGTTGTGGGTGCCGCGCAAAATAAAGGTCATCTGCGGCGCCCAGATTTCTATTTTATTGTCGTAATAGTAGGCCGCGCCGTTCGAGTTGTCGTCATGATCCCGGATGATGAAATGGGTCAGCCCGTCGGGTTGGAACCCGTACAATTGCGTGACCGGGCCATAGATCTCCTCTGCGATCTTGGCCACCAGGCGCGCCGTGCGTTCGGTTCCGCGATGATAATGAACTCGAAAGTGGTCGGTTTTGATGGTGTACCAGTCGAGTTCCGGATGATTGTTTTCGATCTCCTGTCCCATGGATCCGATGGGGAGGAGAAAAGCGAGCAGGAAAGCGATTGAGAATAGTTTTTTCATTTTCCGATCAATAGCCGAGAGAGGGGGTTCTGTTCCCGCTATTCCTTCTGTGGTATGGACTAGGTCGTTTTATTTAATCACAGCGATCTTGATGAAGGTGACCGCTGTAGCGGCGTGGCCCTGCGCCTCGACACGGGCGATATAGACGCCGGCGGATACATCATCCAGATTCCAGGCGGTTTCATGATCGCCGGCCCGAGCCGGCAAGGCCGCCAACTCCTCCACCAGATCGCCTGCCAGATCAAAGATGCGGATGCTCACGGATTTTGCATCCTGAGTCAAAGAGTAGTGCAGCAGGGTGGTGTTGTTGCGGGAGGGATTCGGGTAACAAAAGGTCTTTTTCGCCGGCATGAGCTCGTTGCCCGGCAGCGGAGGCTCCTGACCGCCTTTGAGCAAAAAAGTACGAGCAGGCCCTGCGCCCCACTGGCTCCAGGACTCACCCTCTACTGCAAGGGGCAGGGACCAGGCGTACAGCTGCTGATCAGACCCTACGACCAATAGTTCCACATCGCCGTCCTTGTCCAGATCCTGCAGCACCGGCGTAGTCAATAGGCCGCCGCCTGCGCTCAGAGGATAGCCCGGCAGACTGCGGCCCGCTCGCGTGGTTCCCCAGACAAGCCCTTCCTTGCTGCCGGCGAACGCCCAGGAGGTAGATGCCGTCTTGTTGTTGATCCACACCGGTGACAGAGCGATTTCGCCCTCAGTAGAGCCGAGGTCAAAAGGAAAATTCAGAGTGGCCGCGCCGGTGGGTTCAAAGACGAAAAGGTGTCGGCCGTTGGTCAATAAAATTTCCGCCAAGCCGTCTTCATCCATGTCCCCGGCAGCTGGTTGGCCCAGTCCGGGCGGCAGACCAGTCATACGCTCTCCGTGCCCTTCCTTGTCCACCATCCAGAATTCGCCGCCGGCGGAGAGCACAGCGATCTCCAAGCCCGTTGCAGAGGTGAAATCCGCGGTCAACGGCTGCCAGTGATCCTTGCCGCTGGTGAGCTGCAAATTCCATCGTACGGATGGACTGGGCGTGCAGCAGGCCAGCAGACCGGTTTCAGTGGCCAGCAAAAAGGTTGAACCGTTTTCCGCGTACTGGGACAAACCGGTGATCGCACCGGCGTGCAGGTCTAGTGTGACATATTCCTGGCTCGCGGACGACAGCGGTTGCAGAACACACCGGCCGTCATCAAGCCCCACTACCGCATAATGGACGCCGGTGGATTCGTCCGCGAGAAGCATGGGGCCGGCGCTGATGCGGCTATGCAAATCGATTTGCGTGAGCGACCACTCTGATCCCGTTTGTTGCAGCCACACATACAGGTTTCCGGACCGGACGGCTGCCGCCAGACAGGCGCTGTGGGAGGCGGAGGGGCTCAGGGCGGCCAGGGGCTGATCAAGAGAGTCAGCAAACGTTGCAAACAGACTGCTCTCCTTTCCGGGCAGCGGTTGTCCATTCCCCTGCCAGGCCCAAAGAACGCCGTTACGGCCGGCTGCAAAGATCGCCGTGTTCTGCTTTAAATCATCACCGTTCGGGGCCTTCGCGCGAGTGTTGCGGCCGGCTGCAAGGATCATCGTGCTCTGCGGATTCAGGTCCAGTGTGAGTAAACCGGCTTGGCCAAAGGGTCCATGGACGGCCAGGGGAAATCCGTCCTGGCCGAGATCTGAATGAATGCGAACGCTCATGACCGTATCGCGGTCGCTGAATTGGTCGATGATGATGTGCGTCACCGCATTGTTGTGCGCATGGCTGTTGGGAATGGACCAGGGTGAAAAAGCGACGTGGTCTGCGTCGTTGACGATCTTGTGGGATTCGTTGGTCTTCCAGTAGGCGTCATAGTAATCGCCGTTTTCCGTGCCGTAGCCTGCGTTGAACATGTCATAGACATAGCCGATGTCCTGAGCGCCGTCGCATTCGACCAGATCCACGCCGCGATGGTCGCGGTCATCGTTGATGGTGTTGCCGGCCAGGCCGGCTTGGATACGGCGTTCATCGATATGCCAGATGAGCAGGCCTTCTCCCGGCAAGCCGAAATCGTATTCGTCGACGCGGGTGAGCACGCCGAACGGAGCTGAGGCGACGACGCGGCCGGTTGAATCGAATTCCACGCGGTTGCCGTACTCATCGCGGCCTAAGGTGATGTGGTCGCCGTTGCGATCGCGCACACGGTTTTCTAGAAGAAAATATTCTTTGCTGTCGATCGGAACCTTGATGATATGGGGTGCGGTTTTCGTCGTGCTGCTGCCGATGCGCACGGTCTCGCCCTGGCGGACGATCACCGGTGTTTCCCAACCCATGTACACTTTTTCCCAGGCGTTGGGCTCAGCGGGTACGAGGCCCTGAAAATTATAGGATCCCTGGTCCATCAGCCCCCAGCGGCCGATGCCGGCTTGGCCGGTCTGAGTGTTGAACAGCGAGGGCATGCCAAGCCGGCTGCCCATCAATAGCGTCATGGTGCCGAGCAGGCCGAGATCCAGCCCTTCCTGATTCTGCGTTTCCGGCAGAATCAGGGCGTTGGTCACCCGGGCGCCACCGACGGCGATGCCGGAAAAGCCCGGTTGGTCCTTGCCCACGGTTTGCAACAGCGTTTCAAAATCCAAGTAAACGGATTGAAGGTCGTAGGGCGTGGCATCGAAATCAAAGGCAAAGTCTTTTCCCACGCCGGCATGGAACACGATGACGCCGTCGTATCGCGTAAAGTCGATGTTGCCGTCTTTTTCAGCCAGCAGCAGCGCATCGCGCAGCAGCTCCGCCCAGCGCATTTTTTCGGTCGCCTCGTCCTTTTGCCCGCTGTAATAGACCATGTTTTGCGCCAGCTGATAGGCGCGATCCTGTTCCAGGGGAAACACATCGGCCTTCAGGTTGACTCGGCCCTGGGACACGCGGTTGAAATAATTGTGTAGAGCGATCAGCTGATGCTGAAAATAGGTTCTGTTGTGCGGCGGCCCGTCGACGGCGTAAGGGCTGGTGGCGCTCAGGTCAAATTTGCCGTTGCCGGTGGTGGTGGCCAGATCATCGGCAACGAATTCCGCACGCAGCGCTAAAAGATGCAGAGTATCCGGGAGCGAAGGCGCCTGGGCGAATCCGGAGGAAAAACCAATAAGCGATAAAAGAACGGGCAGTAAAATGATCGTTCTTTTTGCTGCCCGTCTGTTGGAAAAGGATATGAGCGAAAAGGCTCTAGGCATAAACCCTTCCATGGGATTAGAAACCGGCTGACCGGCGGCCAGAGGCCGCCGGCCGGCCGATTAAGCTGTTCTTAGAAACCGATGGTCAATGAGAAGCGCATGGTGTTGGCCAGGGGATGCCCTTCGGCGGCGGAGACGTAGCCGAAATCAAAGCGGTACAGCGCGTATTGAATGCCGGCGCCAAAGCTCATGTACTCCACCCGGCCGGGCTTGTCCCAATAGTATCCGGCGCGTAGTGCGATCAGGTCGCTGTACCAGTATTCGACGCCGCCGCTGATTGTGCCGTTGAAGATTTTGCTGCTGCTGATGATCTTTTCTTCATCCGTGCCTTCATTTTCCTTCTCTTCATCCACGATGGTCCACGGCGAGGTGAAAATCGCCTTGTAGAAAGGATCGGAGGTGCCGTCGTCATGCCGCGTGACCAGCAGTTTGTTCATGTCCGCCACAAAGGTCAGTCTGTTGTATTTGTTGTTAACCAGTTTATACGCCACACCCACTTTGAGGTTGGTGGGCAGTGGATCAGCCTGGGCTGCGTCGATATAGGTGATTTTCGGACCCATGTTGGACAGATTAGCGCCCAGGCTCAGCTTGGGCGCGAACGGCATGCGGTACAGCGTGGACACGTCAAAGGCAAAGGCATCCGCTTTGCCGTCGCCCCGTTCTGAACCAGCGCCCATGGGAGCGAGGCTGGAGCGAATAAACCGCGCGCCGATGCCCACGCCCCAGTTCTCAGCCAGCAGGGTTCCATAGGTAAGAGAGACGGCCATCTCATAACTGGAGAACTCGCTGACCGGTTCCGGGGTATCCAGAGTCTGATATTGTTTGCCGAGGTTGAGAAAGGTCACGTTGGCGCCCAGCGTGCCGATGCCCTCCAGCGTATGCCGGTAGGCGGCGAATTCATAGGTCAGATCCGAATCGAATTGCGGCAGCCAGTTGGCGTGCATCAGGGTGATCTCCTTGCCGGTCTGAAACGCGAGGCCGGCCGGATTCCAGTAGACGGCAGTGGCATCGTCCGCAAGGCCGACGAACGCTTCGCCCATTCCCGCGGCGCGGGCGCCCGGCGAGATCAGCAGAAACACCACGCCGGATTCACTCACCGCAAAAGAGGGCGCAGCGACCGTCAGCAGGATCAGAGCAGACGCTAACAGCTTGAACAGGGTTTGCATATTAAAACCTCCTCGTTGGAAATTGTGTCTCATGTTAGTCGCCGGGGCGCCCAGGGATCGGCTGGGGATCAAAAAAAAAACCGAATGCCGGCGCTCCCACGTATTGGGCTCTACCATGACATTCGGTTTAAAAATGTACAATGGAGAGCACGAGTCATAGCAGATCGTTAAAGAATAGCCACGTCACCAAATAATTTTTCGAACATCAAAAAATTTGGAAATCTTTAACGAACTGCTATAGGCCTGCTCTCCTGTCTATTCTTGTGTTTTTATTAACAAATAAAGATAAGAAGAAATTTCAATCAACGCAAGTGTTATTTATCAGGTGCATCAAAGATCGTACCATGATTGCGCCCTATCGGTTTTAGGGCTTCAAACTGTTGATAATATTTAAATTTCGGCCGATGGATGAGTTTGGCGTTCGCCCGCTGCTGGGCGCCGGCCTGTCGCAATATTGAATCGAGTGTCCTTTTTGAGATAACGAAAACGTAACCAGCGCAAGAACCTGCCGGCACAGCTATGGTTTTCGCCGGCTGATCTCGTTGTAAATCTTTGTGTTCACAGTTGACCAATCCCTGCAAACGGCAATAAGAGCCAACCATGCAATCATCTCAATAGAGTTGCCTGCCCTGCTTCATAGCGGCCGGCATGGTCTGAAGGGGCTCTGCTCAGCTGATCAGCGATTTGTAGGCATCGGCTTTGAGCAGGCTTTCCAGCTCGCTGAGGTCGCTCAGCTTTATTTTGATCATCCAGCCGTCCACATAGGGGTCTTTATTGACCAGCTCGGGTTGATCGGCGAGCGCCTCGTTGATCTCCACCACCTGGCCGCTGACCGGGGCAAAGAGATCGGACACCGCCTTGACCGCTTCGATGGTGCCGAAGGATTCCATCTGTTTCACCTCTGCGCCCACGGCCGGCAGTTCGACGAAAACGACGTCGCCCAGTTCGCCCTGGGCATAATCGGTGATGCCGATGGTAGCCACGTCTTCTTCGACGCTGACCCATTCATGCTCTTCAGTGTACAACAGATCTTTCAGGATTTTCATGATGTGCCTCCATCAATTGAGTTTGGCGGTTTCCAGGAATTTTGTGTTCAAGCTGCCTTGGCGAAAATGGGGGTGGCGCAATATCTTTTTATGCAGAGGGATGGTGGTGGCGATGCCTTCGATGACGAACTCGTTCAAGGCGCGTTCCATGCGGACGATGGCCTCTTCGCGGTTGGCCCCGTGGGTGATCACTTTGGCGATCAGCGAATCGTAATAAGCCGGGATGACGTAATGGGCGTAGGCGTGGGTGTCGACGCGCACGCCCAGTCCGCCCGGAACATGAAAGCTGGTAATTTTTCCCGGACAGGGACGGAAGTGGTTGTCCGGGTCTTCGGCGTTGATGCGGCATTCAATGGCGTGGCCGCGCGGTTTGAAAAATTTCAGCTTGCTCGGCAGTACGGCGCCGGTCGCTGAACGGATTTGTTCTTCGATGAGATCGAGGCCGATGACCGCTTCGGTCACCGGGTGTTCGACCTGAATACGAGTGTTCATCTCCATGAAAAAAAACTGGTTTTGTTCATCGAGGAGGAATTCGATGGTGCCTGCGCTGTTATAGCCCACGCGCCGGGCGCCCTTGACCGCCGCGGCGGCGAGCGCCTTGCGCAACTTGGTGCTGAGGGACGGCGCCGGCGATTCCTCGATCAGTTTCTGGTGCTTGCGCTGGATGGAGCACTCGCGTTCGCCCAGAGAGACGACATTGCCGTGGCGGTCGCCGAGGATCTGCACTTCGATATGGCGGGGATACTCAAAGTAGCGCTCCACATAGAGCGCCGGATTGGCAAAGGCGTTCTGCGCTTCTGTCTGCGCAGTGGCAAAGGCCGTGGCCATGTCCTTGGGCTCGCGTACGATGCGCATGCCGCGGCCGCCGCCGCCGGCCACGGCTTTGAGGATGACGGGAAAGCCGATCTCTTCAGCGACGGCGACGGCCTCACGGACCGATGTGAGAACGCCGTCGGAGCCGGGAATGACCGGAACGCCCATCTGGCGCATGGTCTCTTTCGCCAGCGCTTTGTCGCCCATGCGGGCGATCATCTCCGGAGTCGGGCCGATAAAGTAGATGCCGCAGGAGCGGCACACTTCGGCAAAGTGAGCGTTCTCAGCCAGGAAGCCATAGCCGGGGTGGATCGCCTCGGCGTTGGTGACCTCTGCCGCGCTGATGATGTGGGGGATGTTGAGATAGCTTTTTTCCGGGCTGGCCGGACCGATGCACACGGCCTGATCGGCAAAGCGTACGTGCAGGCTGTCGGCATCCGCCTCGCTGTAGACGGCGACCGTATCGATGGCCATCTCTTTGCATGCGCGGATGATGCGCAGGGCTATTTCACCCCGATTGGCTATCAAGATTTTATTAAACACTCGCAATCCTTCACGATGATGTCATCCGGACCCTGGGTTGCGCCGGCCGGCCGCGTTCCGCGGCGGTCATTGCGGGTCAATCAGGAACAGCGTCTGATTATACTCCACCGGTCTGCCGTTCTCCACCATAATTTTAACGACGCGGCCGCTGACCTCGGCTTCGATCTCGTTCATGAGTTTCATCGCTTCGATGATGCACAGCACTTTTCCCGGGCTCACCTGGTCGCCCTCCTTGACATAGGCTGCGGCATCCGGAGCCGGCGCACGGTAAAACGTACCCACCATCGGCGCCCGGATCTCGAGATAGGGCGTGGATTTTGTATCCACGGCAGCGGAGGCCGCGCTGGTTGCCGGGGTGGTGACAATTTCTATCTGATTCGCTTGCGCCTTGTCAACAGAGGCGCTGCTCTGCGCCGGCGCCGCAGATTTACTGATGCGGATTTTTCTGCCCCACCAGTGGGTGATCTCCAGCTCATGGACCTGGCTTTCCTCCAGGATCCTGACAAGTTCGCGTATTTTCTGGGCACGCATGGATTCTCCTCTCTGACGGCTAATCCGGTTGCTTCGCCTGCAACAGGCGACGCAGCGCTTCCTGGGTCATTTTGGGATTAGCCTTGCCCGAACTGGCTTTCATCACCTCGCCGACCAGAAAGCCAAAGACTTTGGTATTGCCCTGGTGAAACGCAGTGACTTCCTTCGGTCGTTCAGCCAGCACAGCCTGAACGAGGGACTCCAGTTCGGTTTGGTCGCTGATCTGTTCCAGACCTTGTTCCTTCATGATCTGTCCGGCAGCGATTCCGGTTTTGAGCATTCGCTCGAATACTTTTTTCGCCGTGGTTTGGTTCAATATGTTTTCGCTGATCAGATTCAACAGCTCCCCCAGACGGGTTGGGGTGACCGGCATCTCCGCCAGGCTGCCTTTTTTCTCTTTGAGCGCGCGCATCACCTCGCCCATGATCCAATTGGACGCCAGTTTTTTATCCTTCGCCGTGCGGATGGTCTGTTCAAAGAACAGCGCGATCTCCCGGTCTTCGGTCAAAACCTGGGCGTCGTAAAGCGGCAGCTGGTATTCTTCCATATAGCGCCGCGTCTTTTCATCCGCCATCTCCGGCATCTCTCGAGCGATCTCCGCGATCCACGCTTCGCTGATCTGAATGGGCGGCAGGTCGGGTTCTGGAAAATAGCGATAGTCGTGCGAGTATTCCTTGCTGC
>CAZKQR010000086.1:0-13125 GCA_964554965.1 uncultured Cytophagia bacterium
CGACGGTGAAGACGATCTCCAGAGTCCGGTGCCGGAGCCGCCGTTCGATCAGCTCCTCGACGAGGGCGAGGATGAGGGTCACGCCGGCGCGGTTGTCCACCCCGAGTATTGTGGTGCCGTCTGAGCGCAGGACGCCGTCGGCGAGGGCGGGCTTGACTCCCGCCGTGGGATGCACAGTATCCATATGGGCCAGCAGGAGTAAAGGCGCGCCGCTGCTATCCTCGCCCGGCAGACGGACGATCAGGTTGCCGGCGCTGCCGTTGAGCCTGTGCCCGGCGTCGTCCTCCTCGGCCTCAAGGCCGAGGGCGGCGAGCCTCTTTTTGATAAAATCGGCGACAGGCCGCTCATGCAGCGAGACCGCATCGATCCTGACCAATTCGAGGAACAGCTCCAGGAGATTTTTCTGGTCTATTTTCATTCGATCCGTCCGAGTTCGAACCCGCCGCAACGGCCGCAGCCGGCGTTCAGAATGGCGTGACAAAAAAACGCTCGTCGGTGATGCTCTCTTCAATGATCTGCAGAGCGGACAGCGTGCGCTCCTTGTCCCTGAAATTGAGCTCGGTGATGATGGCATTGAGGACGGTCACGACCGCACCCAGGGAGTTGCTGAAGGTGATGTTGTCGGTCTTGATCGGCAAGCACCAGGTAGCCCAGGCGCGGGCGGGCGCACTCTTTTTATCGGTGAAAAGAATGCTGGGGATCGACCGCTTCTGGGCCAGAGCGAGGGCATCCACCGTTTCCCGGGAGTAGGGTGAAAAACTGAAAGCGATCAGCAGATCCTTGCTGCCCATAAAGGCCACCTGTTCCTGGTAACGGAAAAAATCCAGCGAGAGGTGCTGGGCGTCGTAACTGTACTGACGCAGCAGAAAAGTCATGAGCTGCGCCAGATTTGAAGAGAGTTCCAGGCCGATGCAGTAGATATGCTGGGCTGCGATGATGCTCTCCACGGCTCCGTTGAATACTTTGGGATCGACCGATCGGATGGTCTCCTGGATATTAGAGATCACATTTTGCGAAGCCAGTTTGAGGACGTCTGGGGATTTTTCTTTTTCCGCTACGGCCAGGCGGTAGCGGGCCGTGGGCGAGAGCTGGGCCTTAAGGCAGCCTGAAAGGGTTTCTTTGAGTTCTTTGTAGCCACGATAGCCGAGAAACTGGGCGAAACGGACGATGGTGGCTGCGCTGGTTCCGGCGCGATGGGCCACCTCCTCAATGGGCAGCAGAGCGACCAGGTCCATATGTTCGAGAAAAAAGTTGGCTACTTTTTGTTGGTGGGGGGCGAGGTCCGGCAAGCTTTTGAGAATCCTCTCTTCGATGTTTTTCATGTCCGGGGTCATCGCTGCAAGATTTCTTTCAGAATGGTGAGACATGAAACTAAAATTTCATTCGAAGATAGGAGAATGCAGCTTTAAAGTCAAGAGGATTCTAAATTTTTTTCAGGCCGTTGCACCTGTACACTCGTGATAAATATCGGTCTCTTGAGGACGTCCGTAAAACAGACTTGGCTTTTTTTTACAGGCCGTTGCGCGGGCGCACTCGTAGGCCGCTCTTATTTAATCAGGGCAAGGCGCTGGATATGGTTTTGCCCTTGCGCCATCAGGCTGCAATAATAGATGCCCGAAGGCAAGGCCCGGCCCGAGTCGTCGGTGCCATCCCAGTGCAGCTGATGTCGGCCGGCGGAAAACTCGCTATCGCAAAGCATGCTCACCAGACGGCCTTGAATATCCCATATTCGTACAGTAACCCGGGCGGAGCGCGGCAGATCGAAGAGGATCCGGGTTTGCCCGTTAAAGGGGTTGGGATAGGCCGGCTGGAGGAGGAAACGAGCGGGCGTGGCGGCATCCTTTGTTTGTGAGATTCCCGTTATCACACCATGCGGGCCAGCTCCCGCAGGCTGAACGCCATGGCAGACGCGGCAGTCGCGCAGCACGCCCGGGTATCCCTGAAGGGCGGTGTTCTGCACGTTATCATTGGGCTCAATAGTGGGGACGATGGCGTGCGGCGAACCGTGACAGGTTGAGCAGTACAGACCGCCGTGTCCGCGCGACTGGCGGAAAAGCTTGCCACTCTCTTCAGCATGCTGGGCGCCGTGGCAGCTGGATGCCCCGCATTTGGGTTCGTCCAGCCAGGGCCGGCGGCCTGTTTTGATCGTGGAAGCGACGTTGCTGAGAGAGCCGTGGCAGCTCTGGCAGGTCATCCCCTTGCTGTACATGACGTCGCGCAGACATCGGGTGGCCGCGCCGGGGTGGCATTTGTAGCAGTCATTGGTCCGATCTTTATGTTTGTCATGCAGGGCGAGGGAAAGGGAGGGCAGTCCGCTCCGGCCGGGCGTCCCCAGGGCATTAGAGGCGTGACATTTGGCGCAGAGGATCGGTCGGGCATTCGCGTCAAAGCCCCCCTCGTTTTCATGGCTGCCGAGCAGGGCGGATTCACTAGCGTGGCAGCCGCTGCTGACACAACCGATTTCGTTGCTGACCGGTATGACACATTGGGTGGTAGCGAGCAGGGTGTTGGCCGCATCATAGGCCTTGAGCAAGGCCAACTGGTAGGGGGACTCTTTGGCGAGGTCGGCATCAGTATAGGGCGTGATTGGGATTCCGCTCACTTCATAATGGTCTCCTGTCACAGCCATACTCCCAGTAAGTCCATTGCCCGTCAGCCCGATATTGTCCACGAGAGAAACGCCGAAGAGTTTGTCCTCATGGCTCCAAAAGTTGGTCTTGCCCACCGAGTAGCTGTTGCCGGGAATGGCATAGGTCACGGTGAAGCCGGAGGTGACCAGTTGCGGCGCACGACTGGCGTCGCCCTTGCGGATCAGCTCGGCGGTGAGGTTGTTGTAGGGGGGCAGAATGGCAAGATTGGCAAAATCCTTATTAGCGCAGTGCATGCCCAGGTCATTCCAGCCGATGAGAACGTACTCCTGGCCGAGGAGCGAACCAGCCAGTCCACACAGCAGGATCAAAGCGGCGTTCACTTGCATGACATCCTCCACTTCGTGGTTTTAACAGCTTGCCAACCCAAGCGTTAACCAGATGCAGCTCACTCTCCATTCCCAACCGCCGCTGCAACGGTTACGCTTTTTGTTTTATTTGAAGGTGTTACCCTCGCCGAGGTTCCCCGACGGCCATCCCTTGAGGAACCGGCGCTTCCCATCAGTTCCGTTTGCAGCCTTCAGCTAAGGAGTCCCCATGGCATGATGCGCTATTTGTTTTTTTTTACAATCAATCTGCCCACAGGACCCAGACGCACCCTGTCTATCAACAACTTGGCATCCAAAACCAACGCAGGGCCGCCATACTTTTTGCTGACGCGATAGCTTTCCTCTCGCATGTTGATGGCTGAAACTTGAGTTTTGCTGGTATCATGAATACGAAAAAAGGACAAGTTCTTATTGATCTTTAAAAACGGCCCCTTCTTGAGCAATCTTAAAAAGAGATCATAATCCATGGAATAATTCAGCGTCTCATCAAGGACAATCCTCTCTTCCGCCAGGTGCTTGCGCTTGATAAAGACGGAAGGCTGGGGGAGGAGTGAATAGCCTGTGCGCAACATCGTTTTAAAATTGCATTCTGGAACAGGGATCTCTTCAATGGACTTGTCCTGTTTATCGATGATGGTGCATCCCCCATACACAGCAATCACGTTTGGGTTATTGGTAAACGCTTGTGCTACAAGGGTAAATACATCTGTATCATACATGTCATCGGAATTCAGCCAGCCGATGATTTCGCCATCCGTTAAAGCAAATCCCTTGTTAAACGCATGCGATTGGCCACGATCCTTTTCGGATAGCCACCGGAGGGCAGCATATTTTTGCAAGATGGTCAACGTGCCATCGGTGGATCCGCCGTCGATAACAATATGCTCCTTGTTGGCATACCGTTGCTGGAGCACGCTGGTGATGGCTTTTTCGATATACTCCACCTGATTATAGGAAGGGGTGATGATGGATATCTTGGGTGCTGTCATAGTGCGCGCCTATTCGTAATTACAATTTATTTTTTGCACTCAAAGCCTTGGTTCGTTTTTTCAGAGCCTGTTAGCAGAGCTGCCGTGTGGTGGTAAAATTGGTAATTGCCGCAATAGCCACGATCGGAAATAACGGCAGCTGCGCAGCGGCGAAAGATCAGTAGAATGGTCATTTTATTTATTTTGAGCTCCGTAGGAGCGATACGCTGGGTGATAAAAAAAATGCTTCCGTCTCAACTGGAGAATAGGTCCAAACCATATGCCGCTCCTACGGAGCTTGCCGGTTTTTCGAAACGCATGGGCTATTGACAGGACGCGCCTACGGCGCGAACCCCCGGCTTGTTTCAGAACTTTCTATTGATATAGCGCACCCGCGGCACTATGTTAGGGATAAATCGGCATGGATACCCATGGCAATCATGTACACCCCATTATACACACCTGTGCTCTTGCGGTCAAAGGCCGGGCTCATCGCTGCGCGGTGAAAAGAGGACTTGTACAAATAGATCACCGGCTGCCATAGGGCATAAAATAATTCTATCTCTTTTTTATGCGCTTCCATCCACTCTTTCACAGGGCCAGAAAGATGAATTTTTAAATTATCAACTATTAAAAATACATTGTGGAAACGATGTTTTATTAACCGGCGCATGAATCTTATAAACATAGCAGAGTTCATCTCCCCAATGAATCTCTGCTTTCACCGCCTTGGCGCACGCTTCGATCCTGGGATGCTCCGTCTCCAGCCAGGCCTTCACCATCTTGGGATTCTGTTCATAAGCCCGCTTTATGGGCTTCTGTGGTGTATATGCCCAGCGCCGCAGACGTTCACCAATACTACGGATCGGCATCTTAATTTTGCGCGAATTCTCTGCCGTCCGCCTTTAGCTTTCTGCCATCTTGTTTTTTCATGTGTTCATATGCAACCTAACCGGCAGCAGTTTAATAGTTAAATGGCCGGGTTAATAAGTTCGTCTAGAGTTCACGTTTTCACTTACCGTTTGTTTGATTTTTCCCCATACCATCATCATTTCCGTTTTTCTGATCGCTGCCTTTGCCCAAAAGCCTGCCAATAAAGCGGCAAACACATAGTATCCCCAATGAGGCTGCAAGAAAAAAACGACAAAAGCCAACAAGACAACAGAAATCGCCAACAGCTTTAGGTTTTGCGCCCATATCGAAAAATGGATTATTTTTTTCAAATACAGGTAATTGGCCGCCACATGGAGAACATAACAGATCAAGTAGGCAAAGACGGCCCCTGAGAGGCCAAACCGATGGATGGTGAAATAGGACAGGCCAATATACAATACACTCCAAGCCACATCGATCGTCACAATGGCCTTCAGGCGCTTGAGGGGAAGCAACGCGATTCCCATGGACCAACCCACGGCCTTGAAAAATTCCCCAAAGAGCTGGATGCCGATTAACTGGGTTGCCTCTAAAAACTCGGACGAATAAAAGAGCGTAATCACCAGCTCTTTGAGCATGAACAAGGCGAGTATAATGGGAGTAGAGAGGACGATGGCCAACCGCAATATCTGGTTGAGCTCATTATGAATGTCCTCATTCGATTTCAGAGAACTCAGATTGGGAAGTGAATAGGTTCCAATGGAATCCGTGATGATGATGATGGATTGTCCTGACATGGCCAGAACAGCGGCGAATACGCCGGCGGCTTTGAGACCCAAGGCGCCTATGATGAGCGATCTCAACAAAAGAAGGGAGAGGGAGGTAAACGTTCCTGCGATGAGGCTGGTGGCGCCAATTTTGAGAAGCCCCTTGAGGATGTGCTGATCTATGCGTAAGATCCACTCATGGTCCGCGAAATGCTTTCGTTTGAGTTTGGTAAAAAAAAAAGGGCTATGGCAAAACTGACGATGGAATAAAAAAGCAGATGCCACACGGCGCCCTGCAGTTTATAGATGAGCACAAAGGGCACCAGAGCCACTAATCCCAGAACCGCGCTCAGCACTCCAACCAGAACATAGGTCCTTATTTCCAGGAGGCCGGTAAAGATGGATCGAAGCAAATTGTAAAAGACTACAAAGGGCAATCCTACCAACGTGATGATGATGAAACAAGAATAACCGCGGTTATTCAGAATCAGGTGAGCTATGTGGGAAGAAAAAAGGATTCCGCAGACAACCGAAACGGCTAATACGCCTGACAAGACGAGCGTGACGGTGCTGATGAGATCCAAAATGGCTTTTTGTCGGGATGCGGCGCCGTACTCGGCAATATTTCTTGTAACGCCGACATTGGTTCCCAGGGAGGTGGCTATGGACAATACCTGAAAAAAATTATTCAACTGCGCGAGGAGGCCGACTCCATGAGGGCCTAAAGTGATGGCAAGGATTTTGATCTTTCCGACATTGACCAGAGTGTTCAGCACACTCGAAGCGCCTGAAAGGGCTGTTGCTTTTATCAGCTTTTTAATGGTACTATTGCTCCAATATCAAATGATGGACCCGTTGTGGAGAGCGATGTGTTTATTTGGTTGAGAGCGCACTAATTCCTCGGAACGTATACAGTGAAGCCTTTGGCCGCAACGAGCTGTTTTTTCTACTCCCAACGCGATGAAAAAATAGCCAATCAGGATAAGAAAATCAAGCGAAATCTTCAAGGGTGTATTCGGGCGTTCGCGCTGAAGGGCGGATTGGGCTGCAAAGCTCTAAAACAAACAACTGGTTGCATTTCATATATGATGGGACTGATCCTTCCGTTAGTACGAACAGAGGGAAAAAAGGCCCGAGGTGAGGAAAAATTCAATTTAGCATAAAGAATCAAGGAATTTTGTAAAAAATGAATGGAATGGGTGTGTGGAGAGAGTGAGCCATGCTGGACCATTGGCAACAGCGACAAGGGGTTTACCGGACCATTCAATTGGAAAAAGATTGAAACTCTCTACATTCTTTTTCCATGCGCTTCATCGCGCCTGGAAACCGCTGTTCTGATTGTTGTGCTTGAACTTGGGCCATGGCGCCTGTGCCTTCAGACCAGGGCTGGACGTCTTAATAGCATAGAGGCGGCCGGATAAATCGCTGATAAAGAGCGTTCCCGCTGAACTCAAAGCCGGCGAACTCCAGGTGATCCCGCTCTTTGTTTCGACCATCCACTGTATCTCGCCGTTCTGGGGATGAAGCCCGTACACTCGGCCGAATTCCTGTCCAAAGTAAACGATCCCGTCTGCACCGATGGCCGGTGAAGAGTAAATGTCAAAGTGGCTGGACGGCACATTGCCGGGCAGATCCGCTGGTTCAAAAATCCATTTCACGGTTCCATTGGGATTCAAGGCAAGAAACATGGATGCGGGGTTGCCGGTGTTGGTGCCGAGATAGATCGTGCCATCCTCATCGATCGCGGGCGAGGAACGCAGAGTGCAGGTGTAGCCGATGGAAGCGGTATCAAAAGACCACAAAAGCTCGCCGGTCGGAGAGACGGCATAGACTATTCCCGGATTTGCCGCCACGATAATCCGTCCGTCCGCTCCGATGGCAGGAGACGCCAGCACATGATCGTTGACGCCGAGATCACAGGACCAAAGGGTGTGCCCATCGTTTGGATCAAGCGCGCTGAGTGGAATATTATGATAAACAAAATAAAGAACGCCGTCTGGGCCGATGACCGGCGCATTGCGAATGTCCTCAGCGGCAGGTTGATGATAACGCTTCCATTTGAGAGTGCCGTCGGGATTGATCGCGTAAAGCCCGCCGGCCGCCGCATAGATAACGCCGTCGGAGGCAACGCTGGGTGCGGATTGACCGACATCGACCGTCGCCTGTTGACCCGGATTGATGTTAAAGGCCCATAGCAGCTGACCGTTGGAGGAGAGCCGATACAAAAGGTCGCGCGTGGTGGACCCCACCGCGGAATTTCGCTCAGAGGCGACAAAGGCGATCGATCCGTCCGGACAGACGGCAGGGGTGGAACGGACCTCTTTGCCGCCCAGGGGAAATTTCCATGTGACTTGGCCTGTAGCAACCGCAACGGCATAAAGGGCGTTGTTGCCAGCCTCTTTTGCCAGGATGCCGGATGAAGTGCCGATATAGACGGCCCTCTCGTCCATGCTGAGCGCCGGCGAACTGTAATAGATCTCAGATTCAGCCGTAAAGGTCCATAGAATGCGCTCGTCTTGTTTTTCATTCGGACCATTGACTTTTTGCTGACATCCTGTCAGCAGAAGAAGCATTGCCCAGCAGATTCGGATCATCAAGCGGCGTAAGAAAAAATAATCTCTGGATAACGCCTTTGGCATTTTATCATCGATCATTTCAGTCAGGCTTACTTGAGCAGCACCATTTTTTTTATCTCCACCCGGTCTTCCGCCGTGATGCGATAGACATAGATGCCGTTGGCCACAGGCTGATGGGCTTTATCGAGACCATTCCACTGAATCCGGTGCAAGCCCTCACGTTGATGTCCATCGACCAGCGTCGCCACCTCGCGTCCCAACATATCGAAAATGTGCAGCCGTATAACGCCCGCTGCCGATAGATGGTACTCTATCGTAGTGGCCGCGTTGAACGGATTGGGATAGTTCTGCTGCAGGCTGAATGAAGCGACCGAGTGTGTTCTATCCGATACGGCGATGAAATAGTCCGGCAGGGTTCGAAACCGGTAGACATCGGTTGCCGCAAAGGGCTTGGCCATGGCGATAAAGGCTACGTCTCCGGATTCGGGAAGGACGACCTCTTGCAAGACAGGCTTGCGGAATTGGATCCGCCACGAGAGGTTGTATTTTCTCCCGATTCGATCGGTGATAAGCTTTATAACATCTCCTTCGCTTAATTTGCCATCCGCCACGCCATGCTCTTCAAAGATAAACTCCATTTTGACGCTGTCAGTAACATTCCAAACCTGAAAATTGACCGGGATTTGATATCGTATAACGGGAGAATAGCTGGTATCGGCGTTCGCTTCCAGCACGCGAATTTCCAGGTCCGCCGCCAGCGCGATGAATCCTTCCCCAGGATCTTTATCAATAACCGGAATCAAATTGGCATCACCGGCTATCCAACCGGTCAGGGAATCCATTGGCGCCGGTTCCGGAAAGTCGTGCAGCCACAAGCGCACGCCCAGGAAGAGAGATCCCTCCCTGTCAGGATAAAGGGGTTCGTTCTGCAGCACATAATTTGCAGCATCCAAATCATAGACATGGTAGTTGGTCCTTCCATCGGCCCGCGAAAAGGTCAATTCAAAAGTATGGTCCGTCAGTGCGGAAGAGTCGATGACGTGGACGCCGACCGCTGCGTTGCTGGAACCCGCGGTATGTTCGATGCAGGTTGATTTCATGAGAGGATGATCGTTGGCGATGCGAAAGGGCCCATTTAAAATGTGTATCCCCTCCAACGCGCCGTCGCTGACGACCACCTTGAGTAGATAGTTATTTCCATTAGCCAAAGAGGAGGTGTCCCATATATAAATGCCGTCGTTCGTTTCATTTTCCGCCAGCGACTGCCAGATCCGGCCGCTGTCCGGGCTGTAGAACAGGTTCAGAATGACCGCATCCCCATCCGCATCGCCGGCCCGCCAGCGGATGTCATGGCGGCCGCTGATCGCCTGCCCGCCGGCCGGCGACAGGAGGATTACCTCCGGGGTTGCGGCGGTTGGATTGTTGATGGTCAGTCGCGAGCTGGACGGGCTTTGTCCCATGCCTACAGCGTTATGCGCAATCACCCGGATTGAGTAATTGATGCCGTCGTTAACCGCGTTGGTGTCCCAGGAATAGGCGCCATCATCCTCCTGATCCATGGCGATGGTTTGCCACGTCTTCCAATCGTCTATGCTGTAAAAGATATCCACCAGCAAGGGGCCGGCAGCGCTGTTCGTTTGCCATTTTATATCCATCAGCCCATGGACGATTTCACCGCCCGAGGGGGAGAGCAGCTCAGCCCGATGGACGGCAAAGGAATAGCCGCCGTCATAAAACCATTGCGCCATTCTACAGTTAAGCCGCATGGTTGCAAAATCCTTGCCCATGACAATGGCTATGGCGTAGCGTTTGCTTTCGCCCTGCAGCAGGCCAAAGTAACCGGAGCCGGTGATAAAGGCGGCGTCCAGCTCACCGCCGGGGACAATCGTGCCAGGCTGCGTTTTGATCTGCCACGCCTCTTCATCATCGGATATGACATCGCCGGCACTGGTGCCCCAGAAGCTGGTCAACCCCAAATGATCCGGCGCCTGAAGAATTTTTTGCGCTACCCATCCTGTTGGTTTGTTAAAAGCGCTGCGTCCGTCCAAATCCCATTGATACACCAGACCGCTCGGCACGTTGAAAGAAAGGGCGTCGTCCCCGGCGTCGCTCTCGTTGCCCTCGGTGCCGATATCCCAATCGTGGTAAAGGCCGCACACCACCCTGGTTAGATCTTTGTGGCTGACGTTTTTAATATCATAAATGGCGAACCAGGCATCCTGCAGGCGGGGATCGGTCCATTGACAGGTCCGGACCTGCACTTCCAATCCCAATCCCCTTCTGCCGTCTGGCCAGGGCAATGAATCCTGATGGCTGGCGATAAAGGGATAGTAGGCGAATTCGTCGTTACTGCGATCATCCATCAGGCAATAGCTTTCCTGATCAGCCATGGGCCATGGACCCACCTCGCCGATCCATTTGCCGGCCCATTCCAGCGGGCGATTCGGCCAAAAGGCGGGCCAGGTGTGCGGCAAATGGCTCATGGCGGGGAAATTGTTGATATTGGTTGGGTCTTGATTGAAAAAGCCGGGCAGCGGCTCCCAGGAATAGGTATGCGAGTCAGCCGGACACCGGTCTCGCGGTGCGCCGGTATAACTATCGGTAAAGATATGGATGATATGGTTATTCGCATCAATGACTTCAGCGCCGACATAAAAAGCGCTCTCGAACAGATAGTTGACGCCGCTGCCCTGGGGCCATTCTCCGCGCAGATTCAACGATCGACTGCCGAGAATGCCGAAATTGGAAAAAGCGGATCGGATTCGGTTGCCGTCGTGGATCCCGGTGCGCCGGTGTGAATTTTTCCCGTTCTGAGCGCTGGTCAGCGTAGGGGTCTCGAGCCGTTGTTTGCCATCATCGGCAGCGGCGAAGGGTGGCAACCAAAAGCAGGTCAGAATGGTGAGCATCAAGACGATGATTGAAGAGTTCTTCATTTCGCTTCAGCCTTGTTTAAAAGGATGACGAAACAGTGATCATCAAGCCTGTGACTGGTGTAGTTTGTGACGGCGCCATAGCAAAAAAGGCATACGCACCTATCCTTGGGATCGATCCATCATGCCTACTTTAGCCCGTTCAGGGTTATCTGTGGAGCAGCTATGCACTAATTTAGTATATAGGATTTTCTAGAAAAGAGCAAGAGAAATCAAGATTGCGGTGAACAAGGCCGAGTTTAGGAACGGGAGTGAGGAAAATTCGCTTGCTTATCAAGGCCTGCTTCGCTAATTTTTGCTTGGAAAGCGTTGGGAACCGTGCGTATTTCAGCCATGCTGTTGTCGAACCCAGGCGGCGAGCCGGGGTCGTCCGTCCTTAATTGGATAATCATCAATCATGCCAAGCCGACGCCTATTGATGCTTTCGTCCGCCTTTGCCGTGCTGCTTGCGAATCCTTCGCTTTCTGCCGGCGGGCAAACCATCTGGCCTCATCCGGACTCCACCTCGACCGGTGGCTGGCTGCAAACGGTGTGGCATCAGGAGCATCCGTTCAACGCCCGCTGTCCCTGGGATGCAGATCGCCAGGCCCGCTGTCTGTCCGGCTGCGTGGCCGTAGCCATGGCGCAATTGATTAACTACCATCACGATGCCACTCGCCTAAAGCCATTCAGCGAAACGGATAATTACACCTCTATTCTGAACAATTTCAAATTCCGCATCGATCAGGATTGCGGCTCCTACAACACCCTCCAATGGCCGCAACTCAATCAGGCGCTCAGCCTTTTACAATTCCCCCTGACCGCAGAATCCGATTCCGGACTGGTAGACGAACTGATCTACAGCGCCGGCGTGTCCATTGCCACCAACTATGGCGTCGACTATTCTCAGGCCTTGGAGGGCCGAGTTCCCGCCGCCCTGCGTTCCGTTTTCGGCTTCAGTGCGGCGGAGTATATCTTTGGCTCTGATTCCACAGTTCTCGTCAATCTCCAGTGGCGCCTCAAACAGGCTCTGCCGGTGATGGCGATCCTGTGTCGTTCTGACGAAACAGCGCATGCCGTGATCATCGACGGCCTCGACGAGAGGGGCGACGGGCCTGAAGACGATTTGTATCATATCAACTATGGCGGCCTGGCTCCAGGAGAAACCTTTTGGACCAACCTCTGGCCGCCATCGCAATTTACCCATCCCATCAATCATGGTTACAGCAGAATAAAAAGCATCCTGGTATGTTCTGCGGCGCCTCTTCCGCCACCCCCTCCTCCTCCGCCGCCAACGCCGCCCAGGGCACATTTCACCGCTGCGCCGGTCAAAGGCTGGACCGGTCTGTGCGTCCATTTTAAAAACCAGTGCAGCGGAACGGTGAACCAGTGGAATTGGGATTTCGGCGATGGATCCGTACAGGAAGAGGACCCCAATCCAACGCACTGTTATCGTTCCACGGGCCGGTACACCGTGACCCTGATCGCAGCGGGCCCATTGGGCGTTGATACGCTCACGGTTGAACGGATGATAACCGTGGATAATATGCCCTTCATCGACACCGGTGTCAAGATCAGCACAGATGCCGATGGCACGGCTGTATGGGGCGATGTGGATGACGACGGCGATCCGGATCTCCTCATTCTGTATTACGGTCATGCCTACTTTTATCGCAATGACCAGGGCCAGTTGACAGCCGGCCAACTCATTCCAACCGATCTTTCCGCTGTTTCACTGCAATGGATCGACCATGACAGCGACAACGATTTAGACCTGGTCGTTTTCAGCAAGAGCGGCAGCGGTGAATTTAGAACGCAAGTGTATCGGAATCAGGAGGGCCTCTTTTCTTCAACGGATTTTTCTCTGCCTCCGGTGTACTATGGTCTGCCGGCCTGGGCGGATTTTGATCACGACGGCGATGTGGACATGGCCGCGGCCACTGAGCGAGATCAGAGAGGACTGGCGCTATGGCAGAACATGGCTGATGGATTCATCCAAACGGACGCGCTGCCGGACAATGATGCTCAGCAGGGCTGGTGGTGCGATGTGGATCA
>CAZKQR010000087.1:0-13061 GCA_964554965.1 uncultured Cytophagia bacterium
GTTCCAGAATGCGATAGCCGAAGGCCTCCTGCGGATCGATGCCCAGCTGTTCAAAGACGTTGTGCTGGCGTTTGATGCCGGCCACGGTCTCATCCACATCCGTGAGGATGGTGCCCTGAAGCAGAAACCTGGCGCCGCTGTCGCGCACGATGCGGCCGAACACCTGCTTGTAAAAAGTCTGGGTGATGGCCTCCCGCTTTTGTTCCGGATCCGAAAGCCCCTTCAAGGCAGCGAAAAATTCTTCCTGCGCATCGACCACCTCAACCTTCACTCCCAGTTTCTTGAAAAAGGCGACCACCTGTTCCGGCTCATGGGCGCGCATCAGGCCGTTGTCGATGAAAACGGTCTTGAGCCTCTTTTTCAGCGCCTTGTGGCCAAGCAGGGTGACGGTGGACGAGTCGACGCCGCCCGACAGGGCGTTGAGCGCCAGGCCGTCACCGACGATCTCGCGAATTTCACGCGTTTTTTCCTTGATGAACAGCTCGGTGTCGAGCCGGCGGGCTTTGATCTCTTCAATCATGGAAAGGACTCCTAAGATTAAGGTGCAGGAACAGCGATAGGCACACCAATTATTCTGGCGCAGTAATATAAAAAAAAGCCGGCCTTACAAGCAAGCTTTTTCCATGGGCCATGTACCCTGTCCCTGATCCCCAACGCCGGCGCCTCAACGCACGTCTTCCTCGCGGGCCCTGTGCCGCCAGAACCGGCAGGCCACACTGCTGCGCCGTAAAATAAAGCTAAGGCCTCGTGAAAAGGCCCTTCAAATTAAAATTTCATTGACAAATATCGTAAAGTTCTGTAATATGCCTATTAAAAACCGAGGAAATCCGTGTGACATTCAGTTGGCGCGACTATAAAAACTCGCTCAAAGATATAGAAGTTGAAGAGTTCATCGACCTCTATCTGTATCGTCCCTTGGGCTATGGATTTGTCAAGGCCGTCTCCTGGTCTCCCATCACCCCCAACCAGATCACCTATGTGGGCATGATTTTCGGCGTGATGTCCGCCCTCTCTTTCGCCGGCGCCTCGCTGCGGCCGGCGGCGCTGTTTCTACTCCTGGCCAATGTGATGGACTGCGCCGACGGCCAGTTGGCCCGCTTGAAAAAAAACGGCACTTTTCTGGGCGGCATCGTCGATGGATTTTTCGATTACATCGTCGGCGCCTCCACCCTGATCGGAATCGGCTTCTGCCTGATGCTGGAAAACGATCCGCTGCCGATCATTTTGTTGATACTGGCGGCAGGGTTCAGCCGGGCTTTCCAGAACATTCTGGTGGATCAGCGCCGCCACTTTTACGCCAAATCAGACTCGCTCGAATCAGACGCCTTTGCGGACGATGAGCAGGGTCTGCGCCAGCATCGCCGCCGGCTGGCCGGACAACAGGGCGGTCTGCTGGAAAAAACGATCCTTCGCAGCGGCCTGGCCTACATCGCCATTCAGCGCTTCGGCATCCGCATGACCCGTGTCACCTTTAACGACTTTAAAATGTTCAACGATTATCCAGACCATCGCTCCTTCCTTTTGCGCAGCTGGTCCTTTTTGGGCAGCTCCACCCACATCACCCTGGCCATCCTCGCCGCGCTGCTGAATCGCCTGGAGTGGTATCTCTGGATCACCCTCGTCGCCGGCAACCTGTATCTGGTCATGCTTGTTCTAACCGAATCCTTCTTTGTCCATCGCTTCAGCAAAATCACTGTGGAGGCTAAATGATCGCTGTCGTTCTTGCCGCAGGTTCCTCCTATCGTATGCGTCCGCTGACCGATCATTTGCCCAAATGTCTGCTGCCCATCGAAGGCAAGCCGATTCTCGAACAGATTCTGCAGAACATCTCTGCCGGTGAGATCACCGATGTGTTGATAGTCACCGGGTATCAGGAAGAAATGATCAAAGAGTACGTGCATGCCCATCCGTACGGCCTGAATATTCATTTCATTACCAATGAAATCTATTCCACCACCAGCGACAGCGTGTCGCTGTATAAAACCAAGCCCTATGCGCAGGGTCAGGAAATTTTTCTGGTGGACGCGGACTTGTGGTTTTATCCCGGGGCTATGAACAAACTGCTCAGGGCGCAGGAAGCGGACATCGTCGCCATCAACAGCAAAAGCCATCTGGATGAAGAGGCGGTCAAAGTGATTCTGGACGGATCATCGTCCCGCATCGTGGAAATGGGCAAACCGGTGGACATCAGTCGAGCGGCGGGCGAGGCGGTGGGCATCCGCAAGTTTTCCGCAGCCTATATGAACAGGCTGTACCGGGTGCTGGAACGCCGCATCGTCAAAGAGCGCATCCTGGACCAGGTGTTCGAGTATTCTGTGCAGGAGTTGCTGGATCATGGAGTGCCGCTCCATGCCGTGGACACCTGCGAATGGCCCAGCATCGAAATGGACACTCCAGAGGATTATTCAAGGGCGCAAAAATTGGTTGCCGCCTATGAGGCGACGCTGAGACGCGACGGCTGACAACCAGCGCGCCGCTCCTCCTTCGTTCTTCCCCCATCCCTTTCAAACCGCGGGTCTTTTCAGACGCGAAAGCCGTTGGTGATCGGCATGCGTCGATCCTTGCCAAACGCTCGTGGAGTGATCTTGACGCCCGGCGCCGCCTGGCGCCGCTTGTACTCGCTGAAATCCACCAACCGCGCCACCTTGCGCACCACCTCCAGGTCATAGCCGCGTTCCACGATCTCCGCCACGCCCATCTCCTTCTCGACATAGAGCTCCAGAATCGCGTCGAGCAAATCATAGGGCGGTAGACTGTCCTGATCCTTTTGATTGGGACGCAGCTCCGCAGAGGGCGGTTTCTCCAGGATCGCGGTGGGGATGATGTCGAATCCAGCCGCCTGATTGCGATAGCGGCACAGGTCGTAGACCAGCGTTTTATACACATCTTTGAGCGGGGCAAAGCCACCGGCGGTATCTCCATAGATCGTGCAATAGCCCACGCTCACCTCGCTTTTGTTGCCGGTCACCAGCACCAGCCAGCCGAATTTATTGGACAACGCCATGAGCAGGTTGCCGCGGATGCGCGCCTGCAGGTTCTCCTCTGTCACATCCGAGGCCAAGCCGTTAAAGGTCTCATGCAGCGCATCGAGATACTCTTCATAGAGTGCGCGGATCGGATAATAGATGAAGCGGATGGCGAAATTATCAGCCAGTTGCTTGGCGTCGTCGACGCTGCCGGTTGAGGAGAACGGCGAGGGCATGGAAACAGCCACCACATTCTCCTTTCCCAGCGCGTCCACCGCCAACGCCGCCACCAGCGCGGAATCGATGCCGCCGCTCAAGCCCAGACAGACTTTCTTGAACCGGTTCTTAGTGGTGTAATCGGAGAGGCCCATGAGCAACGCCTGGTAGACCTCCTCGGCTCTGGACAGCATGTTCATGGACCGGTTGCCGCTAAAACCCGGCGCGGCGATCGCTTTTTTCGGCAGCGGCACCAGGGCGAACTCGGCAAAAGACGATTGAAACTCTTTAGCCAAAAACGTTTTGTCGTCTGCATCGGCCTGAACGCCGGCGACATTCAGATCAAGAACCTGCATCTCTTCCTGAAAGATTTTCATCGCGTGCAGCACTCGTCCGTTCTCGTCGATCACCAGGCTCTGTCCGTCAAACACCAGTTCATCCTGTCCGCCCACCAGATTGACATAGACCACGGCGCTGCGCGTTTTGCGCGCCTTGTTCTGCAGCAGCGCAAGCCGTGCAGCCCCTTTGGCCACATGATAGGGGCTGGCGGAGAGGTTCAACAACACTTGGGCCTGCCCGTCAAACGCCTCGGCCTCCACCACTGAATCGTCGATCCAGATGTCCTCGCAGATGCTGACGCCGATACGGACCTGCCCGAGGTGCAGCACCAGGGGCAGATGGCCGGACTTGAAATAGCGCTCTTCATCAAACACGCTGTAATTGGGCAGGTTGACTTTATGGTAGGAGGCCACCTGCCGGCCCTGAAACAACACGGCGGCGCTGTTATACAAAAAACCGTTCACCGCTTCCACGCAGCCCAATACCACCACCTCGTCCTTGACCAGGGCGGCGATCTCGGCCAGCACCCGGCTCTGCTTCTCGACAAACTGCTTGCGCAGCAGCAGGTCTTCCGGCGGATAGCCGGTCAGGGCCAGCTCCGGAAAGACGACAAGATCGCAGCCCTGTTGTCGTCCCTGCTCGATATAGCCGGCCATTTTTTTCTTGTTGGTTTCCAGATCGCCCACGGTGCTGTTCATCTGCACCAATCCCAGGCGCAGGGTTCTGTTTTCGTCCATAGGTTCAGCCTATTTTGATTGCTTGCGCTGCCGCCGGCACAGGCCTTTGCAGCCGGTCCGGCTTATGGGTGAACGGATCAATTTAGGGCATTTAAATCAATTATCAAAGGATAACCATTGCCGCGTCCGCCGGGAGAAACCGTTTGACTTTCATCGGTGCGCTTTGTAAATTTGAAAATTAATAACAACTTGAACCCCCGAATCCTCCGCAGACTCGGCCGTTTTACCGTATCTACGGATGTCCGGCGGACCGCATGTACCAAGTCCGGCGCCGGCAGTAAGCCTATCAAGACCATTAGAAGAAGGATTCCATCATGACCCGCTATCTGGTTACCGGCGGCGCCGGATTCATCGGCAGTAATTTTATCCGTTTTCTGCTGCAGCGGTACGATCAAGCCGTGCATATCACCAATTTGGACAAGCTGACCTATGCCGGCAATCTGGAAAATCTGACGGACATCGACCAGCGTTCGAACTATCGCTTCATCAAGGGCGACATCTGCGACAGCCGGCTGGTCGATCAGATCATGCCGGACATCGACGTGGTGGTCAACTTTGCCGCTGAAAGCCATGTGGACCGTTCCATCGGTCAGCCGGATGATTTCATCAAAACCGATGTCTACGGCGCTTTTGTTCTCCTGGAAGCGGCGCGCAAAAACAAGATTAAGAAATTCATTCAGATCAGCACCGATGAAGTTTACGGCAGCATCATCGACGGCTCTTTCAAAGAGACCGATACGTTGGAGCCCTCCAGCCCCTACTCGGCGTCCAAAGCGGGCGCCGATCGGTTGGCCTTTTCCTATTTTGTCACCTACAAGCTGCCGGTGATCATCACCCGCTGTTCGAACAATTATGGTCCCTGGCAATATCCGGAAAAACTGATCCCGCTTTTTGTCACCAACGCCCTGGAGGACAAAAGCCTGCCGATCTATGGAGACGGTCTCAACGTGCGCGACTGGATCTATGTGCTGGATCACTGTGCCGCGGTCCTCTTTCTCGCCGAACACGGCCGGGACGGTCAGGTGTACAACATCGGCGCGGGCAATGAGCTGACGAATCTGCAAATTACGGATACGATCCTTAAAACCCTGAACAAGCCCGAAACCCTGAAGAGTTTTGTTCAGGACCGTCTGGGGCATGATCGCCGTTATTCGGTGGACACGGGCAAACTCCACAGTCTGGGCTGGCGGCCGGCCTTTGCATTTGATCAGGCTATCGCCTCCACCATCGCTTGGTACCAGGAGCATCGCGCCTGGTGGACTCGGCTGAAAACCGGCGAGTATCTCGCTTTTTACAAACAAAATTATCGCAAAGACCTATGACTACGCTGCGATCCCGAGCGCTTCTGCCCCACGTCAACGAACAGGCCGTGTATGATTAAAATCGTCAACGTGGTGGGCGCTCGCCCGAATTTCATGAAAGTGGCGCCCATCCACCGCCGCATGGCGGCGGATCCGCATTTTCAGCCCGTACTGCTGCATACGGGCCAGCATTACGATGCCAAGATGTCGCACACTTTTTTTGTCGAATTGGAGATGCCCGAGCCGGATCTGTATCTCGGCGTGGGCTCCGGCTCTCATGCGGAGCAGACCGCAGCGGTGATGGTGGCGGTGGAAAAAATTTTTATGCAGGAACGGCCGGACTGGGTGCTGGTGGTGGGCGACGTCAACTCGACGCTGGCGGTCAGCCTGGTGGCGGCCAAGCTGCATATCCCCATCGCCCATGTGGAATCCGGTTTGCGCAGCATGGACCGCACCATGCCCGAGGAGATCAACCGGCTGCTGACCGATCGCATCAGTGATCTATTCTTCATCACCGAGCAGAGCGGTTGGGATCACCTGATTGAAGAGGGGACTGATCCGCTAAAAATGCACCTGGTGGGAAACGTGATGATCGACTCGCTGGTGGAGCATCTTGACAAAAGCCGGTCATCGGCCATTCAACAGGAGCTAGGCGTCCAAGCCCATCAGTATGCGCTGATGACGCTGCACCGGCCTTCGAACGTGGACAACCCGCACGTTCTGCGGCGCATCCTGTCGGCCGTAGAGATCCTGCAGAAAGAGACGCCCATCGTCTTTCCCATTCATCCGCGCACGCGGAAAATGGTGAGCCAATTCGGCTTTGATCCGTTGATCCGCTCTCTGGACTGGCTGATCCTGGCTGAACCGCTGGGTTATCTGGCCTTTCTCCGCTTGATGAGCCAAGCCCGGTATGTGATCACCGATTCCGGCGGCATTCAAGAGGAAACGACCTATCTCAACATTCCCTGTCTGACCCTGCGCGAGAACACGGAAAGGCCGATCACGATCACGCTGGGATCCAACCGGCTGGTGCCACTAACCGTCTACGCCATGGTTCATTACGCCCGGGAAGCCCTGGCCGGCAGACTGGAGCGCAAAGCCATTCCGCCCTTGTGGGACGGACAAGCCGGGCGACGCATTGTAGACGTGTTTAAAAAGATCTCCGGCTGCTGAGCGGCCGGACGGCGAACGCCTCGTACAACTGTGCTGAAATATAACTACTCTGGAGTTTTTATGCGTTCAACGTTTTTAATGCTGCTGGTGTCCACAGGCCTGCTGCTGGGCCAAGACCTCGGCAAAACCGCGCGAGAATTTTCCGGCCTGGAGTCTGTTCTGCGCAAATCGGAGATGCAACCCCTGCCGGAATCCCCGGTGTTGGAAGGCCCGGTGGATGCCGCAGAGTACATCCTGGGCCCTGGAGATGTGCTGTCCATCGTCATCCTCGCCACACCAGAAGTACGTCATCAGATCATGGTGGACCCGGAGGGAAACCTGTCCATCCCCAACGTCGGCACGCTGGCGGTGGCGGATCTGTCTCTGGCCGATGCGCGCAGCCAAATCATGAATCTGCTGCGCGCCAAATACACCAGCCGGGAGATGACGATCTCCCTGTTCACTCTGCGCACCTTTCGCGTCTCGGTCGCCGGCGCCGTGTACAAACCCGGACTGGTGACGGTCAGCGGGCTGCAGCGCGTCTCGGATGCCGTCACCCTTGCCGGCGGATTGAAAAAAAAGCTCTCCGTTCTGTCGCAAACCCAGCAGACTCAGCTGGACACGCCGATGCGGACAGAGATCACCATGCAGACCTCGCAGATTCAGGAGGAAGCGCTGTTGCGTCAAAGCGAGGCCTCGCAACGCAACATCGTGGTGCAGCGCAAGCACGGCGGCCGGATGGCAGCGGATCTGCTGCGCTATCAACTGACCGGCGATCTGGAGGCCAACCCTTATTTGCGCAACGGCGATGTGATCATCGTGCCCAGCCGTCAAGAGTCGGGCAGCCAGATCGATGTGAACGGCGCAGTAAAGGCGCCCGCCATCTTTGAGTATGCGGCCGGCGATCGTCTCGGCGATCTGCTGAGAATGGCGCACGGCTTCACCTCGGATGCAGACTCGTCCTACCTCGAGATCGTCCGTTTCAGCGGCAAAGGCAGTCTGGCCACGACTCTGCACGTGGATCTGACCGATCCGCAGAATTGGCAGTTGCCCCTGCAGCCGGACGACCGCCTCTATGTGCGTGCTTTTGCCAAGTATCATGAACAGAGCAATGTAGAGGTCGTCGGCGAAGTGCTGCGCCCCGGTCTTTACGCCATCGGCCAGAAATCGAGTCATCTGTCGGAAGTGATCGCCCAGGCCGGCGGGTTCACTTCCGAAGCATCGCTGAAAAACGCCTATGTCATCCGCCGCGCCGACGAGGACACGCGCGATCCGGAATTCGAGCGGCTGAAAAAAATGAATGTGGCCGAGATGACCATCAATGAGCGCGAATATTTTAAAATCAAATCGCGCGAGCTCGTCGGCGGCATGGGAGTGGATTTTGTCGCGCTGTTCGAACACAAGGACCACACCCAGGACATAGTGCTGCGCGACCGCGACTTGATCATCATCCCGGCTCAGGAGCAGACGGTCAAACTGACCGGTCAAGTGGTGAATCCCGGTTTATACATCTACAAGCCGGGGCAGACGATGAAGTACTATCTGCAGGAAGCGGGCGGCTACAACTGGAACGTACGCAAAACCAAAGTCCGCATCATCAAGAACAAAACAGGGGAATGGATGAAGCCGAACGATGACACCGTCATTGAAGTCGGCGATACGATTTTCGTGCCGGAGAAACCGGAGCGCGACTGGTGGATGATCGCCAAGGATCTGATCACCGTCGGCGCGCAGATGGCCACCATTTACCTGGTGATTCAACAAGCAGTGAACTGACCGCCCGTCCAGCAAAGAGGAGGTGTATATGACCACCAGCAAAGCGCGCGTTGTTGCCGGCCTGCAGCACCAAACCAGCGATAAAATCCCGGTGGATTTCGGCGCCACCGCGGTCACGGGCATCCATTACACCTGCGTGGCCGCTTTGCGCGAGTATTACGGACTGGAAAAGCGGCCGGTCAAGGTGCACGAACCCTACCAGATGCTCGGCTGGATCGATGAGGATCTCATGCAGGCCATGGGCATCGACGTGCAGGGAGTGATCGGTCGCGAGACGCTGTTCGGCTTTGCCAATGAAAACTGGAAGCCCTTCCGCATGGACAACGGCATGGAGATCCTGGTGTCCGAACATTTCAAAACCACACGGAGTGAAAACGGCGACCTGCTGATTTATCCCAAGGGCGATCTGTCGGCGCCGCCGAGCGGCCGCATGCCCAAGAACGGCTTTTACTTTGACTCGATCATCCGTCAGCCGCCGCTGCGCGAGGAGGCGCTCGATCCGCGCGACAATCTGGAGGAGTTCACCCTCATTTCGAATGAGGACCTGGACTATTATCAACAAGAGGTCGAGGCCGCCCAAGGCACCGGCCGCGGCATCATCGCCTCCTTTGGCGGAACCGCGCTGGGCGACATCGCCCTGGTGCCGGCGCCGTTCTTGAAACACCCCAAAGGCATCCGTGATGTGGAGGAGTGGTATATCTCCACCGTCACCAGGCAAGACTATATCCATCGAGTGTTCGCAACACAGACGGAAATCGCCCTGCAAAACCTGGCCAAGATCCACGCCCGGGTCGGCAACCAGGTGGACGCGGTTTTCATCTGCGGCACCGATTTTGGAACACAGAGCTCCACCTTTTGCTCGGAGCAGACGTTTCGATCGCTCTATCTGCCCTATTATCAGCAGATCAACGGCTGGATCCACCAACACACCACCTGGAAGACCTTCAAGCACGCCTGCGGAGCGATCCTTCCGCTTCTGCCGGCGTTGATCGACGCTGAATTCGATATCATGAATCCGGTGCAATGCTCCGCCGCAGGCATGAACCCGGAGACGCTGAAAGCCCGGTTCGGCGATCAACTGACGTTTTGGGGCGGCGGCGTGGATACGCAAAAGACCCTGCCCTTTGGCACGCCGGAACAAGTGCGCGAGCAGGTGCTGCGGCGCTGCGAAATTTTCAGCAAAAACGGCGGGTTCATTTTTAATACGGTTCACAACATTCAAGCCCATACACCGGTGAAAAACATTGTGACCATGCTGGAGACCGTAAAGGGCTTTTAACCTTCCCCAGGGGAGCAGCCTATGCGCACCCGCACCGTTGTGTCGATTCTGGCACTCTTTTCCGTTGCCGTGACCACCACCGCCGCAGGAACGCTGACGGTGAACGTTCGCGATTACGGTGCAGCGGGCGATGCCAAGACCAAGGACACCGCGGCGCTGCAAAGGGCCATCGATGCCTGCAGCCGTCAGGGCGGCGGCACCGTGTACCTGCCGAGCGGTTGCTATCTGTCGGGCAGCCTGCATCTGAAAAGCCATGTGGCCCTCTTTCTGGATCATGGCGCCCAGCTCCTGGCCAGTCCCGACGACGCGGATTTCGATCCCTATGAAACGCTTCCCTTTGCCAACGCCGCGGACCATGAAACGAGTTTTTTTCATTTCAGCCTGATCTGGGGCGAGGACATCGAGCACATCGCCATCCTCGGCACGGGCGTCATCGACGGCCATCGCAGCCGGCGTGGCGGCCCCAAACCCGTTGCCCTGAAACGCTGCCGCAACATTACCCTGCGCGACGTGACCATCCGCAATGCACCCAACTATGCCATCAGCCTTCTGGGCTGCGATCATGTGCTGATCGACGGCGTCGCTGTTCGCAACGGCTACTGCGACGGCATCGATCCGGACGCCAGCCGTTTTGTGCAGATCTCGCACTGCTATATTGAAAGCAGGGACGACGCCATTGTGCCAAAGGCCAGCTTTTCCCTGGGCGTTCGCCGCGCCACCGAGTATCTCACCGTGAGCGACTGCATTCTGGTCACCGCCTGCAACGGCTTTAAATTGGGCACGGAATCAGGCGGCGACTTTAAGCATATCGCAGTCAGCAACTGCATTCTGCGTCGCCATCCGGAGTGGCGAATGCCCACTTCAGGAATCGCGTTGGAATCGGTGGACGGCGGCCGGCTGGAGAACGTCTCGATCACGAATTTCGTCATGGATCAGGTGCATTGCCCCATCTTTCTCCGTTTGGGCAACCGCGGCAGGGATCAGGCGACGCCGACGCCCGGCTGTCTGCGGAATATCATCATCGACAACATCATCGCCGGTGAAGCGCAGCAAGCGTGTCTGCTTACCGGCATTCCCGGCCATCCCATCGAAGCCATCAGCCTGAGCCGGTTGAACCTGACTTACCGGGGCGGCGGCAGCCGCGAACAGGCGGACATAACCGTACCAGAGTTGATCGATGCGTATCCCTCCCCTGACACATTCGGCGACCTGCCGGCGGTTGCCGTGTACGCCCGCCATGTCCGCGGCCTGGATCTCGACCATGTTCGCGTCTCGCTGCCGGCGCCGGATTCACGCCCGGCGTTCTACGGGCAGGATATCGTTGACCTCGATGTGGAGGCGTTGAACGTCCAGTCCGCCACTAGCGCGGAACCTCTGCTGCGGCTCTTCAACGTGCGCCAGGCGCTGATACGCGCGAGCGCCATGTGGAAAGCCGGAGAACAGGGATTCGTGCAGCAGGATTCTGCTTGCGTCGATATTATGGTAAAGCCGTAGCCCTTTTCCGGCAGGCATGGTCGCGAACCCGCTTGTCTCGGCTGTGCCTGATCGAATCCAGGTTCATTTTTTTCCGCCAGGAGTAAAAAAAAGCCATCCCATTGGGGATGGCGAAAAACGAATGAACCGATTATCGAGGCCGTGCAGAGCGCGGCCTCACAGAGTTAAAATCGGCACGATCTTTTCCTGAATCGCTCCGGTGACGTCGACTTGGCCCTCTTCGGTTACAAACACATCGATCTCGGTTCGATAGCCCCGTTTTTCATCCAGTAGATAGATCCCGGGCTCAACGGAAAAACAGGTCCCGGCCAGGATCAAGCGCTCGTCCTTGGTCTCCAGATTATCGATGTTGACGCCGTTGCCGTGCACCTGTTCACCGATATTATGACCGGTGCGATGGGTAAAGTAATCGCCGTAACCCGCCTCCACAATCACCTTGCGGCACACCTCATCCACCTCCCAGCCGTGGAGCGTCTGACGGTTGCGGAAATGCTCCTGCACGCACTGCAGGGCGGCATCCCGGCCGCGGCGGATGATTCGAAAGATCGATTCGTGCGCATCAGGCACGGTCTCGCCGATATAGCCCATCCAGGTGATGTCATAATAGATGCTGCCGGCTACATTCTGCTTCGCCCACAGATCCAGCAAAACCAAATCCCCCTTTTTCATCTTTAAACTGTTGCTCTCAGTGGGTTCAAAATGCGGATCCGCAGCATGCTCGTTCACCGCCACCACCGGCCCATCTTCGGCGATCAGATTGTTCCGCTTCATGAGATCCTGCATGAACCGCTGGATTTCGACCTCTCGGGGCGCATCCCCGTCCTTGATGCGCCGGCTGATCTCTTTGAACGCTTCGTCTTTAACCATCTGCATGAGCCGGCCGGCTTTCTGATGAGACTCCCAGTCCGCGATGGAGAGATGGGATTCAAAGCGGCCGACCAGATCCGCGCTGGAGACGATTTCTACGCCGAAGCTGCGGATCAGCTCGACGGTGCCGGCATCGACGATGGAAACCGGGGGAACCGCGTTGAGAGGCGAATACTGCATGGCGATTTTTTTTGCCGGGCCGAGAATGGTCTTGAGCAGACGGTGCAGCTCCTGCCAGGGCAGGTAAATGTGTTTGGCGCCGGGCAGATGATCGCAGCGCCACGGTTCGATGCGGTGCACCAGTTTTTGCGCTTCGCCTTGGGCCGGAATGTAATAGAACCATCGCCGGGAGGCGAAACGATGGGTGTCCATAGACAAGATGCGCGCTGCGATCTGGTCGCGGTTATGAAAGTCGTAGAACAGCCAGCCGTCCAGATCGGCGGCTTGAAGCGCAGATTGTATGGCGGAAAAATCCATGGTCAAACTCCGGAAAGGGGACACAAGGACGCTGACAATCAGGATTTCTCATTGCCGGCCACAGAACGCAAAAGGCCTTTAAGTTTTTTTTCAATGTTGTCGAGCTGCTCAACCAGTTCGTCGCTGTGCTTGAGGTAGCCCAGATCCTTGGCCAGAAGCAGATAATAATCGAGCTGCTCGGTTGCGGTCAGGGCTGCTCGATAAAAGTAAACTTTGGTTTGGCGGTTGCGCTTTTGAAATCCCATGGCCACGTTCATGGGTATCTGCACGACCAGGTCGCGCATTTTTTGGGCCATGCGGTCCCGCTCGCTGCGGGGAAATTTCTTGCCCGACTCGAACACTTTTTGCGCCAGTTCGTGACTCATCTGCCAGACTTGCAGATCGCGGTAGTTCTCAACCCGTTTGTTTTCCATAGAGTCAATCCTTTGAGTAACAGTGATATAGTTGTTAAAAAATA
>CAZKQR010000088.1:0-13050 GCA_964554965.1 uncultured Cytophagia bacterium
TACCGTCCTACCGGCTGCCGCTGGAAGCGCTGGAGCGTGAGATCAAACGCATCGAAGCGATGGGCGTTCGTATCCTTTGCTCTCATCGCGTGGACGCCGATTTTTTGTCGCAGCTGCGGCGGTCCTATGACGGGGTTTTCATCAGTTGCGGCAAGGGGTGCTCCAAACGCCTCGGCATACCCGGCGAAGAGGCGGCTGTTGATGGTCTTTCTTTTCTAAATCAGAGCATGCAAAGTGGAAGCAAGAGGCCCGAACAAGCCGCGGGCTCGCCATCGACGGCCGCAGTGATCGGCGGCGGCAACAGCGCCATGGACGTCGCCCGGTCGTTGCTACGCCTCGGTGTTTCGCCGATCATCGTCTACCGCCGCCGCCGCGAAGATATGCCCGCCTTTAGCGATGAGATTCACCGCGCCGCGGCCGAGGGCGTCCAGTTCATGGAATTGAGCGCTCCCCTGTCCATCACGTCCGGTCAAAACGGACTCACCCTGGAAATCCAAAGAATGCGTATCAACGGCATTGGCCCTGACGGACGGATGCGCGTTGCGCCGATCCCCGGGGATACAGCATGGTTGCAGGTGGATCAGATCTATACCGCCATCGGCGCTGACGCCGCGAAGCCCTGGATGATTCCGCCGCCGGATGTGGATCGGCTGTCGCTCTCTCACAGCGTCTTCTTGCTGGAATCTGCAAACAACCTCCCCACGGTCTATGGTGGCGATGCGGTGAACGAAGAGGAAAGCGTGGCGGATGCTATTGCTTCGGGCAAAGAGGCCGCCATCATCTTCGATGCTTATTTCAAGGACGGAAGCGCTTCTGTCGGGCCAGCCGTTGCACGCTGCCAGATCGGCAACGGCCAGGGGCTGTCCATGGAAATCTACAGAAACGGACCGAGAAGCCGAAGGTCTGGACGCGTGGTCGAGTTCGCTGATCTCAACCCCGCTTATTTCGATCATGCGGAACCGGGCAGGGGGGAGGTCCTCCCGCCTGCGCTGTGCATCGGCTCCTTCGCCGAGATCGAAAAGACGCTTGACGGCGAGGAGGCGGTGCGGCAGGCTGAAAGATGCTTTCATTGCGGCCTTTGCAATGATTGCGACAACTGCCGGACTTTTTGTCCGGAGGTCGCGGTCCTGATCGAAGCGGAGCAAGGCCTGCAGCCGGACAGTGCTGCCGGTGGTTGGCAGCGCTGGATCGATGCCGATTTCTGCAAAGGCTGCGGCATCTGTGTGACCGAATGCCCGCGCTGCGCCATGGTGCTGGAGGAACCGCCGTCATGATGAAAGTGCTGGAAGGCAGTCAAGCTGTGGCAGAGGCGGTGCGCCTGGCCCGGGTTAAAGTGGTGTCCGCCTATCCGATCACGCCACAGACGCATATCGTTGAAGAGCTCGCCAAGTATTGCTCCGACGGCTCTCTGGACGGCCGCTTTATCTGCGTGGAGAGCGAGCATTCCGCCATGGCCTCGGTCATCGGCTCTGCAGCCGGAGGCGTGCGTTCTTTTACCGCCAGTTCCTCGCACGGCCTGGCCTATATGCATGAGATGCTTCACTGGGCGGCCGGCGCCCGTCTGCCCATCGTCATGGCCAATGTGAACCGTGCTCTGGGGCCTGGCTGGAATTTGTGGATGGACCAATCCGACAGCCTGTCGCAGCGGGATACGGGTTGGATGCAGTTCTATTGCAGTGACGGACAGGAGGCGCTGGACACGACCCTGCAGGCTTTTCGGCTTGCCGAGACGGTCCATCTGCCGGCGATGGTCAACCTGGATGCTTTTTTTCTCTCTCATACCTACGAGCCGGTGGAGGTGCCGGATCAACAGACGGTCGATGGGTTTTTGCCGCCTTATGAAGCGGCATTCAAAATGGACGGGGGCCATCCCCTTGGCCTGTGCGGCGTTGCGCCGCCCGGCGTTTATATGGAGATGCGACGCAACATGCAGATGGCGATGGACTCTGTGCCCGATCTCCTCGATCAAATCGAAGATGATTTTTTCGCTCGCTTCGGACGCCGCTATGGACCTCTGGAGAAGTATCGCTGCGAAGACGCCGAGGTGGTCGTGGTGACAACCGGCACGGCGTCGGGCACTGCCCGGGTGGCTGTGGATCAATTGCGCGATCAGGGTGAAAAAGTTGGGCTGTTGCGGATTCGCCTGTTTCGTCCTTTTCCCAGCCGGGCCGTCTGCCAAGCGTTGGTCAAGATCGAAAGGGCTGCCGTTCTCGACCGCAACTGCTCTTTCGGCTCCGGCGGCATTTTTGCCAATGAACTGAGAGCCGCTCTGCATGGACAAGGCCGCACGGCCGTGTACAGCTACATCAGCGGCCTGGGCGGACGGGATATCACCGTGGACCTGATCAAAGAGCTGTATGCCAGGACCCGCGATGCCGGCCGGCCCGATTCCGAGAGCGTTTGGTTGGGACTGAATGAGGAGTTGATGCCACGATGACGGACGAGCTTTATACCGGCCCAGAGTTGATGTACAGCGGTCATGTCGGCTGCCCGGGCTGCGGCGCCACCATCGCCATGAAGCTGGCCTTGCGCGCCCTGGGCCAAGACACCATGGTGGTCATACCCGCCTCTTGCTGGGCGATCATCGCCAGCAACTATCCGCAAACATCGCTTCACGTGCCGGTTTTGAACACCGCCTTTGCCACAACCGCAGCGGCCTGCACCGGGCTTCGCGCCGCTCTGGATGTTCGCGGAGAGACCTCGACCACGGTGCTCGGCTGGGCCGGCGACGGCGGAACGTTTGACATCGGTTTTCAGGCTCTGAGCGCTGCGGCGGAACGCGGCGAGGATTTTATCTACATCTGCTATGACAACGAAGCCTATATGAACACCGGCGTTCAACGCAGCTCATCCACCCCCTTTGGCGCGCGGACGATGACCACGCCGGAGGGCAGCTGGAAACGGACACAGAAGAAAAACATGGTCGAGATCCTTGCCGCGCACCGAATCCCCTATGCGGCCGCAGCCAGCATCGCCTTTCCTGAGGATCTCGAACGCAAACTGCGCAAAGCCAAAGCCATCCACAGCGGTTTACGCTTCATTCACCTCTATGCTTCCTGCCCGACCGGCTGGGGCTATGCACCGGCCAAAACCGTTCAAGTGGCGCGCACCGCGGTGCTCTGCAACGCCTTTCCCCTCTATGAGGTGGAGGACGGTCTCACCTATACGCTGAACAGTACAGGCCACCTGCCGGTGGCCGAGTATCTTAAAATGCAGAGCCGGTTCCGCCACTTGGATGCGGAGACGATCCAAGGGATACAGGAACGCGTCGACCTGGAGTGGCGGCGTTTGCGTCACAAAGCGCTAACCGCCGGGCTGGATGCCGCGGCCCCTACAGTCCTGCAAAAATAAAAAATCCCATTTTTTTGTAAATTATTTGGTATATTTCTGAATAGCTCAGGGCGCTGAGGCTTTGCGGCAAAGAAACCAGCAGCGCGCCCGACGTTGCAGAGCCTGAGCCCTGCAACGGACCGTTGATGAAAAGCAAAAGGGGTTGCTTATGGACACGGTCTCAATCCTGCCTCCCGGTTCGATCGGGAAGAACTTTGTACCCGATGAATTCCTCCCGGAAAACAAAGATGAGTACTTTTACCGGAACCTGCAATCGTTGTGGCCCATCAGCCGCTGGCGGCATCTGCACGCAGCGGAAGTGGAACGATTGGTCAAGAACAACAACACCTCCAGCGATTGGGACGACATTCTCGTCACCGACCAATTCGAACCCGCGCTGCTGGCCAACAACCAGTTTTTCGGCATGGTGCGGATCGGACGGCTGCAGAACGCCGTGCTGGAGCACAATGATCTGAAACTGCCCACCGGAATCACCGGCAGCATCATCATCGCCTGCGATATCGGCGACGACGTGGCCATTCACAATGTCGGTTATCTGTCTCATTTCATCATCGGCGACCGCTGCATTCTTTCCAAGGTGGATGAGATGAACACCAGCGACCATGCCAAGTTCGGCAACGGCATTCTCAAGGACGGTGAAAAGGAGGAGGTGCGCATCTGGCTGGATCTGATGAACGAGGTCGGCTGCCGCCGCGTGGCCCCCTTTGACGGCATGATCGCGGCCGATGCCTATCTGTGGGCGAAATACCGTGATGACCGGCGTCTGCAGGACCGGTTGCGGGAGATCACGCAAAACAGTTTTGATTCCCATCGTGGGCATTACGGCATGATCGGCAATCAATGCGTGATAAAAAATTCACTGATTCTCAAAGACGTCAAGATCGGCTCGCACTGCTACATCAAGGGCGCCAATAAATTAAAGAATTTGACGATCAATTCTTCCTTGGAAGAACCCACGCAGATCGGCGAGGGGGTTGAGTTGGTCAACGGGATCATCGGCTACGGCTGCCATATCTTTTACGGCTGCAAGGCCGTCCGCTTTGTGCTCGGCGACAATTCCAATCTCAAGTACGGCGCCCGGCTCATTAATTCCTTTCTCGGCGACAATTCCACCATCTCCTGTTGCGAAGTGCTCAACAATCTGATCTTTCCTGCGCATGAACAGCATCACAACAACTCGTTTCTGGTGGCGGGCATCGTGCTTGGGCAGAGCAACGTGGCCGCCGGCGCCACCATCGGCTCCAATCACAACAGCCGGGCCAATGACAATGAGATTCAGGCGGGACGCGGTTTTTGGCCGGGATTGTGCACCAGCATCAAACACTCCAGCCGTTTTGCTTCCTTTGTGTTGCTCTCCAAGGCGGATTATCCGGCAGAGCTTGATATTCCGCTGCCGTTCTCGCTGCTCAGCAATAACGCCTCGCTGGATCATCTGGAGATCATGCCCGCCTTCTGGTGGTTGTACAACATGTACGCCCTGAAGCGCAACGCCGCCAAATATGCCAGCCGCGACAAACGGAAGCTCAAGAAACAGAACATCGAATTTGACGCCCTGGCTCCGGACACCATCGAAGAGATTTTGGCCGCCTGCCGCCTGCTGGAGATCTGGACCGCCAAGGCCTGGCTACGATCGCAAGGCCGTCATCAGGGAGACGAAGCAGAGAATACCCTGGCATCGCTGGGGCGGGAACTGCTGAGCGCGGCTGAGGATAAAACCAAAGACCTGGAGATCCTCGGCGAAGACATGGAACGGTCCAGCCGCAAAGTGGTCATCCTTAAAGCCCGTGCCGCCTATCAGGCCTATCAGGACATGGTCCGCTATTATGGCGTCAAAAACCTGATCGCCTTTTTGCGCTCCCATCCCCGCGCCGGATTTCCTTCCCTGCGCAAAACGCTGTGCGGCCGCCATATCGATCGATGGGCGAACTTTGGCGGCCAGCTGATACCGGAACCGGATGCGGATCAATTGCGCGCCGACATCGCTGCCTCCAAGCTGGATTCCTGGCAAGCGATCCACGATCGCTATGATGCGCTGTGGGCCGCTTATCCGCTCGAAAAACAGCGGCACGCCTATGCGGCCTTGTGCGCTGTGCTGCAGTGCAACGACCTGAGCAAAAAACAGTGGCTGGCGCTGCTCGATGACTCGATCCGGATTCAAACCTACATCAGTGAACAGGTGTATATCTCCCGCAAAAAAGATTTTGACAATCGGTTTCATCGTGCTACGTTCCGTAATCTCGATGAGATGACCGCTGCCGTCGGCACCATTGAGCAAAATGATTTTATTCATCAGGTGCGTGAAGAGACACGGCGCTATGTGGAAGAGATCCGCAGGATCAAGGGGAAAAGCTGACCGCCGGTGTTTGGAAAGAGGAAAAGGAGGACGTCATGAATCTTGAACAAGAACGATATAGCCGCTACGCGCTGGTTCGTGAAATGATGGATAGCATAGAGTTGATGAAACGCTTTGATCCGGCACAGACCGCCGAGGTCGCCGAAGAGATCAAAAAAGCGGGCCGATTGATGTTGACCGGCGAGGGGTCCAGCCGGATTTTTCCCGCCAAGCACGCCATGGCTAAGGCGCTGACCCTGGGCTTGGACCTGCCCATCGCCACCGACGGCTGCCGGCAGTGCGCAAAGTATGATCTCAGCCGTTTTGCTGTTTTCTGCGCCTCCAATTCCGGAAAAACCAAAGAGGCTGTGCTGCTGGCGAGAAGGCTGGCGGAGGGCGGCCATCGCCGCCTGTTTGCACTCTGCGCCAACAGCGGAACGCCCCTGGAAGCCGCCTGTACCAGAACGTTTCTGCTCCGCTGCGGCCAGGAGCAGGCTGTGGCCGCCACCAAGAGCGTCATCGAGCAGGCCCTGTTCTATCAGTCCATTGTCTGGAACCTGCTCGACGGCAGCGCCAAAGCGGCCCGGCCGGCCGATGCAGCGAAGAAAATGGAGCAGGCTCTGACCATGCCCATCGATCCCGCCGTTATTGCCGCGGCGGTTCAGGCTTCGACTCTATACTTCGCCGGCTATAACGACGGCGTGGCGGAAGAGCTCACACTCAAAGCCAATGAGATTACCAGAAAAAAATCGGATTACCTGGAGGGCACCTACGCCGTTCACGGCATCGAGGAGGTGATGGAGACCCGCGATGTGGTCTTTGTCATCGATCCGATCGAAGAAGAGATGGAAAAATTCACCCAGGTGCTGGTGAAAGGAGTTGGCCTGGCGGTGATAGCCGTCTCCACTCACGATACGCCGTTTCCCACTCTGCGGGTGCCGGATGCCGGGGAGATGAATCCATTTGTGTTTTTGTGCGCCGGCTGGAATCTGCTCATAGAGATCGGTCTGGCTCTTGGCATTAATCTGGATCAGCCGGCGCGGGCGCGCAAGGTGGGCAACGAGCTGCCGGCATAAAGGGGCGGTCGACACGGAACCTGTTCACTGAATCGTCTGCCGGTATGACCCTGCAACGAAATAAACCAGTGCGGCAGAAACACCATTTTCTTTTATCCGGCAGCAATGAGTGAGCGAACGGAAGCGTTGACGATAACGGCCGGTGTCCCGATCAGCATACGTTCACTCAATCCCATCTCCTAACAAGGTGACACCTGATCCATCTGCCGCCGGCAGCGTGACTGATCGCACTTGATCTTTTGCTGTTATTTTACCACATTCACCATGATATCCCCGGAGGTTGTACATCTTACCCCAGTCCACTAAACCTAACATGCTCGCGCCCGTGGATGCCACAGTGATTGCAGTTTTCGGCACGCTCTGGGGACTGATGGAAATTACGCTTGGGACAGCACTGAAAGGAACACGCCTGCCCCTTTCCGGGGCGATCCTGGCCTCGATCGCTGCGGTCATCGCCTTGACCGGACGGTATTTCGTTCATCACCGTGGAGCAATACTCTTGATGGGCGGCGTGGCGGCTTTGCTCAAGATTTTTTCTGCGGGCATGGTCATCGCCGGTCCCTTTCTCGCCATCCTGTTGGAAGCTCTTTGTGCCGAGGCTGTGGTGATCCTCTTCGGCACCGGCCGTTTGGGGTGCATCCTGGCAGGGGCCGCAATGGTCGGCTACACTGCCTTGCATCCCTTTATTACTCAGGCCATCCTGTACGGCGGCCGGATCTTTGAGGTCTACTGGGCACTTTCCCAACGGATAGGAGCCTGGCTTCATCTCGAATTCGTTCATTTTGCCTTTTTCGTTGGTTTATACGTGGCGGTTCACGTGCTTGTTGGAGCTGCGGCTGGTTGGTACGCCTTTCACCTTGCTCAATCAGCTGAAGCGGAACTCGAAAAAATGGGACACACCCCCTGAAGCGTGCCTTGTCATATTTCTTCCTGGGTGTGGCGGCAGCCCTATCCCTGAAAGAGGGAAATCACCTCTATCTCTTTCCCGCTTCTCTCGCTGTGCTGGGACTTGCCGAACCCCGCGCTTATCGTATTTTTTTGCGCTGGAAACTTGTGCTCTTCTTCGCACTTTTGGTTGCCATTCCTGTTTTTCTTCTCAGTCCCCGGGATGGCCGCTGGCTCGGCGTGCCTTTCAACAGCGCCATGTTGCGGCTCAATCTCTTGATGGTTGAACGCAGCATCATCCTAATGTTATCGATCAAAATGCTGACCAACCGTCTTTCCCCCCAAACGCTTTCACGCGGCTTGAGCATGCTGCGGTTGCAGCAGTTGGAGCGGGTCTTTGGGATTTCGCAAGCCCTGCTGCCGGGGCTGCGTGAAACGGTAACCGGTTTTTTTATGGATGTGGAGTGGCGTCAGATGGTCCGTCGGCCCGCCGGCCTGAATACGTTGCTGAGTCGGCTGGTCGCTACGGTCATCTTTACCGCGCGGAACAGTCAGATGGGCGAAAAAAAATGAATGCGCCTTGCATCGCTCTAGCTGTCGGCCGTCCGAATAGCGGCAAGACAACTTGGTTGGCGGCTATTGTCCAACGGGCGCGCAGCCGGGGCATCAAAACCGGCGGTTTGCTCAGCCATGGTTTATGGGTGAACGGCGCAAAATCGGAATATGAACTGGAGGCGGTCGATACCGGAGAACGGCGCTCACTCGCTTGCCTGTATGAAGCAGTGCCGGGCAACTCTTCATCGGAAAATAAAAGTATCAACCCCACCGCTAGGCCTATTCCCGTCGTCAACGCACTCGACGGTAAAGAGTTAACGATCACCTGTGGGCGCTTTCAATTTTCGCGGGCTGCATTCGACTGGGGGAATAAAATTTTGAGGGACAGCAGCGGAATGGTCGTTATCGACGAGTTCGGCCCCCTCGAAGCGAACGGCGGCGGGTTATGGCCGGGAATCGATTATTTGTTGCGGCATCATGCTGGGCCGCTGCTGATCGCCGTCCGGCCGGCACTGCAGGCGGATCTGCTGCAGCGCATTCGTACCAGAAAGCGATAGATTCGAATGTATAAAGATATTACAGGAATCATTCTAGCAGGTGGGAAAAGCCTGCGGATGGGGCAGGACAAGGCGCTGCTCACCATAGGTGGGCAAACGGTCATCGGCCGGATCGCGGCGTTGATGAAGTCGCTCTTTGCCCACAACCTGATCATCGCCAACGATTCAAAGGCATATGGCTTTCTGCAACTCACGGTTATGACGGACATCCACCCTGGCCTTGGGCCTCTCGGAGGTCTACATGCAGGATTAAGTCGATCGTCCTCAGAAAGGAATCTGGTCATCTCATGCGACCTTCCCTTGATGAACCGGGAGGTGATAGAGTGCATCATCGAGGCGCCTGCGCAGAGTGCTATCGTCATCGCCCGTGCCTGCGGACGACTGCAATTTTTCCCCGGACTTTACTCAAAGAGTCTTTTTCCACTGATCGAACACAGTATAATCACGGCTGCACCGCTTTCAGCCGGTAAGGACCGATCGCTGTCGCTCTATACTTTAGCTGAGAAGGCTCAAGCCGTTTTCATTGATGTCGAAAAAAAGCCTTTTTACAACGAGCGGCTCTTTTTCAACTTGAATTCCAGAGCAGATTTTGAAGTAATTTCAAAACACTTTTCAGATGGAGGGCGTTGAAAATATCCATAGAGGGGCGGACATGAGCCACATTTTGCTTGTTATTCGTCGGGCTATTGCCTAATTTTTGCCGGCTCACAAAAGTGGGCTGAACTCTAACACTGATGGAGAGGGCATGGATTCTGTCTCAAGGCGCAAATTTCTCAAGATCGGCGGGGCATCGGTTGTTCTCTCTGCCGCCACTCAAAGCGTTCTCGGCCGAGCCGGGGAACTTGCCGCAAATAAGACACCTAAAGGTCTTGAGAAGATCCCAACCTTTTGCGACATCTGCTTCTGGAAGTGCGGGGCGATCGCCTACGTGGAGGACGGCAAGCTCTGGAAGGTGGAGGGGAATCCCCTCGACCCGCTCAGCCGCGGCCGGCTCTGCCCGCGCGGAACCGGCGGCGTCGGCGCCCACTATGATCCTGACCGGCTCAAATACCCCCTGATGCGCAAGTCGGTGCGCGGCGGAGAGCAGTGGGTCCAGGTAACCTGGGATGAAGCCCTCACGTTCATTGCCGGCAAGATGAAGAAAATCGGGGAGGATTACGGTCCCGAAGCCATGGCCTTGTTCAGCCATGGTATCGGCGGCAATTTTCTCAAACACCTCTTCAAGGCCTATGGATCCGCTAATATCGGCGCGCCTTCCTTCGCCCAGTGCCGGGGACCGCGCGACGTCGGTTTCAAACTCACTTTCGGCGAGGATGTCGCCTCACCGGAACGAACCGATATTAAAAATGCTCAATGCCTGGTGCTGATCGGTTCGCATCTGGGTGAGAACATGCACAACACCCAAGTGCAGGAATTCAGCGACGCCCTTGCCAACGGCGTCAGCCTTATCGTCGTCGATCCGCGTGTATCGGTAGCTGCAGGTAAAGCCAAATATTATCTGCCGATCAAGCCCGGCGCAGATATGGCTTTGTTGCTGGCGTGGATGCAGGTCCTGGTGACGGAGCAACTCTACAACAAAGCCTATGTCGAAAAGTATGGTTTTGGTTTTGAGAATTTCGCCGCCGAGATTCAGCCTTATTCTCCCGAGTGGGCCTATCCTGAAACCGGGATCGAGCCTGAAGTGATTCGTGCGACCGCCCGCGAAATGGCTCGATACAAGCCTGCGACTCTGATACACCCCGGCCGCCACGTCACCTGGTACGGGGATGACGCCCAACGCTCACGGGCTATTGCCCTGTTGAACGCCCTGATGGGCAACTGGGGTGTCAAGGGCGGTTTCTACTATCCGGTCAGCATGGACGTGCCGGGCTATCCCTATCCCGAATATCCCCATTCAAACAAGCCCAAGGTCGACAATCCTGGCAATAAATATCCCTTTGCCCATGAAGTCAACACCAATGGCATCCGCAAGGCGACCATCAGCAGCAAACCCTATCCAGTCAAAGGCTGGTTTGTCTATGCCACCAACCTGATCCACGCCTTGCCGGACGAGCAGGAGACCATCAAGGCGATCCAGAACCTCGACCTGCTGGTGGTGATCGATGTGATCCCCGCCGAGATCGCCGGCTGGGCCGATGTGGTCCTGCCCGAGTCGGTCTATCTGGAACGTCATGACGATTTGAATGTTGAGTGGTTCCGTGAACCCTTTATCTCTTTGCGACAGCCGGTGGTAAAAGCGCCGCACGATCAAAAGCCCAACTGGTGGATCGCCAAAAAACTGGCCGACAAGCTCGATCTCGGCCATTATTTCCCCTGGCAGGATATCGAGGAATATTTTGAGCACCGTCTCAATGCCGCCGGCCTGAGCTACAGCCAGTTGAAAAAAGAGGGCATTATCCTTGGTGAAAAACAGCCGATCTATTTCTCGGAGGGGGTGCCCGACCTATTCCCGACCCCCTCGGGCAAGATCGAGTTCTACTCTTTGCAGCTGGCTGAAGCGGGATTCGATCCGGTGCCCAAATACACCCAGCCGGCGCCTCCGCCTGCGGGCTATTTTCGCCTGCTCTACGGCCGCGCGCCGGTGCACTCGTTCAGCCGCACTCAATCCAACCGCCTGCTGATGGATATGGTCGGCGAGAACGAGGTGTGGGTCAATCAGAACATCGCCGGCCGCTACGGCCTCAAGAGCGGCGATTACATCCGTCTGAAGAACCAGGACGGTATGGTCAGCAACCGTATCAAGGTCAAGGCGACAGAACGCATCCGTACGGACTGCGTCTATATGATCCATGGTTTTGGTCACAATTCACGTATGCTCAAGTTCGCTTATCAGAAGGGGGCGAGCGACGCCCAGCTCATCACCCGTTATAAAATCGACCCCCTCATGGGAGGCACGGCGATGAATGTGAATTTCGTCACCTTTGAGCTGGAGGCGTAGGATGGCACGGTTCGCGATGGTTATAGATACGAAGAAATGTGTCGGCTGCATGGACTGCGTGGTCGCCTGCAAGACCGAGAACAGAGTGCCGGAGGGCTTTAACCGAGACTGGATCACCACCGAAGCCAGGGGCAAATTTCCTACGGTACAAATGGAGATCCGCACCGAGCGTTGCAACCACTGCGGCAACCCGCCCTGTGTCCACTGCTGCCCGACCGGCGCCAGTCATGTGCATGATCTGGGCGGCGTTGTATTGGTGTATCATGATCTTTGCATCGGCTGCAAAGCCTGCCTGGCCTCCTGTCCCTATGATGCCCGCTTCATTCATCCCGATGGGTATGCCGACAAATGCACTTTTTGCATCCACCGGGTTGAGAAGGGGCAGGACCCGGCCTGTGTTTCAGTCTGTCCTACACACTGCATGTATTTCGGCGATCTGGAGGATGCCCATAGCACGGTGAGCCGTCTGTTGGCGGAGAGGAAATGGCACGCCATCGCGCCCGAGGCGGGTACCGATCCGCAAATATTCTATTTGATCTGATTCCTTCAAGAGGTTAGGATGAATGAACTGACAACGACCCGTCACAACGAGCTCATCGACCCGATCGTCCACGTCTGGGGCTGGGAGATTCCGGTGTACCTCTTTCTTGGTGGATTAGTTGCCGGAATGATGATCATCGCCGGCTACTTTTTTATCAAGGGACGTGATGAGGGCCACAAGTGTGTGTGCTACCAGGTACCGCTGATCGGATTGGTGTTGCTGAGCCTGGGCATGCTCGCGCTTTTTCTCGATCTGGAACACAAGGCCTATGTCTGGCGGGTTTACACTACCTTTGAGATCAAGTCGCCGATGTCGTGGGGCTCCTGGATTCTGCTGCTGGTTTATCCGGCCCTGCTGGTTAATTTTCTTCTCAACGTGCCGGCCTGGATCGGAGACAGGCTCTCCTTCCTCAAAACCTGGTCGCAGAAGCTCCTATCTGTTAAAAATATCAAACGCCACATCGGCAAGGTCAATCTGGTGCTGGGCATCATGCTCGGCATCTATACCGGGATCCTGCTCAGCAGCCTGGGCGCCAGGCCGCTGTGGAACAGCGCCATCCTTGGCATCTTGTTTCTGGTTTCAGGGTTGTCAACCGCCTCAGCTCTGGTGCACATGATCGCCAGAGACAAGGAGGAGAGCGAGATGCTGGCGCGAGCGGACAATCTCTTCCTCACCATCGAACTCGTTATCATCGCCCTCTTTTTCATCGCCCTGCTCAGCTCGACGGAGGTGCAGATTCAGTCGGCCATGCTGCTGCTGACCGGGCCTTTTGCGGCCGTATTCTGGGTCTTTGTCATCTTGATGGGTATACTCAT
>CAZKQR010000089.1:0-12881 GCA_964554965.1 uncultured Cytophagia bacterium
CCTCGCCCTTCGCAACGGCCTTTCACTTTTCAGAATACGGGGCTGCGGGCTCGGAGTGACAAACTGTAATCTTGTTACTCGGAATGACAAAAAGATATACCGGTCATTTATTCTTTGTCATCAATGTGTCGTTTAAAGAGCTTGTCAACAGCGCCATAAAATAGCATAAAAAAAATTAATTGCCACATTAATTATAACCTGGCGCCGGTACCAGCACGACATTCAGCAAAGTTTGCTTCCCTGTTGAGTTTCTATTCATCAACGGAGCACCAGGTCCGTTGAATGGGAATCGCACAGCCGCCAGACTTCTTCCATGATCGCTCTGGAACTACCCATGCACTTTCGCCAAATAACTATTTCCGCTTGCCGGGTGAAACAGCCGTGCAGGAGCAGCAAACAGCACGGCGAAAAATGCATTCAACAAAGACACCGGCCATGCCAGGATGATCAGCAAAGGAGGGCTGCCGAATGATCCATGCTGTCACCGGCGCTTTCCCCGTAAGCGCGCGGGCGAACCTTTCTGCGGTTATGTCCTCCGCCTTAAACCCACGCCGCACAGAAACAAGACAAGGCGATAAATATCAGCTACATACAAGGCATACTGCTCTTAGCATAATCTGCTTTACACCGATGTTTTAATTAACTATTTTACGCTCAGAGGGTGAGTGCGCCGATAGCACGGCCTTCGCCGTTCTGAACAAGTATTTTAACCGTAGGAAGCGCCGATGAATAGAAGAAAATTTATGCAAAAAAGCGCAGAGGCGGGAGTGGCTCTGACCGCTCTTGCATACACTTCATGCCGGGAGCGAACCGGCAAGAGTACTGCGGACAGGGGCGCCGTAACGCCTGAAGCGCAGACACTGAACGAAGCGACCATCGCTTTATTGCAGCAAAAGATGAACAGCGGCGAATGGACCTCACTCTCGATGGCCCAACAGTATTTGCAGCACATCGAAGCCATCGACAGGCGCGGTCCAGCGCTCAACGCGGTGATCGAGGTGAATCCCGACGCGCTGAGCATCGCCGGCCAAATGGATCAGGAGCGCAAGGCCGGACATGTGCGCGGTCCCCTGCACGGCATTCCGGTGCTGATCAAGGATAACATCGACACCGGCGACAGAATGATGACCACCGCCGGCGCTTTGGCTCTGAATGGTCATAGAGCGGAACGGGATGCTTTTATCATCGCGCGTCTGCGCGATGCCGGGGCGGTGCTGTTGGGCAAGACCAACCTGAGCGAGTGGGCGAACTTTCGCTCCACGCGATCCACCAGCGGCTGGAGCAGCCGGGGCGGACAGACCAGAAATCCTTATGTGCTGGATCGAAATCCCTGTGGTTCCAGCTCCGGGTCAGCAGTGGCGGTATCCGCCAACCTCTGCGCCGTGGCCATCGGCACAGAGACAGACGGCTCCATTATCGCACCGTCTTCATTCTGCGGCGTTGTCGGCATCAAACCGACTGTGGGCCTGTGGAGCCGGAGCGGCATCATTCCCATCTCGCACACCCAGGACACCGCGGGTCCGATGGCGCGCACGGTAACCGATGCGGCAATCCTGTTGGGCGCACTGACCGGCGTGGATGAGACAGACCGCGTCACCCTGCAAAGCAGCGGCAAGGCGCACAGGGATTACACCCGCTTTCTCACCACCGATGGATTGAAGGGCAGACGGATCGGCGTAGAACGCTCCTTCCTGCAAGGGCATGAAGGGGTTGTGGCGGTTTACCGGCAGGCCATTGCGGTGCTGAAACAGCAGGGGGCGGAGGTGGTCCAGGTTGAGCTGCTGAAAGCCTGCCAGGAGCTCGGCGATGCAGAAGGGATTGTTCTGCGTTACGAGTTCAAAGCAGGGGTGAACCGGTATCTGGCAAAAACCAACGCGCCGGTCCGCACGCTGGCGGAAGTGATCGCCTTCAACAAACGCCACGAGGCGGAGGCCATGCCCTATTTCAAACAGGAGATCCTTGAGAGCTGTGAAGAAAAGGGGGGACTGGTCTCTAAAGAATACACCGACGCGCTCGCCCGGACGTTGCGCGCGCGCAACATCATCGATCATCTTATGCAAGCCCAGCGGCTGGACGCCCTGTGCAGCACCAGCTATGGCCTGCCCAACTGCACGGACCTGGTCAACGGAGATTACGATGTGGGCTTTTATTTTCCACCGCCCGCCGCCATGGCCGGGTATCCGCACATCACCGTCCCCATGGGCTTTGTCCAGGAACTGCCGCTGGGATTTTCCTTCGTCGCCGGCGCCTATCAGGAGCCCCACCTTCTTGCCATGGCCTATGCCTTTGAGCAGTCGGCGCCGCAAAGGAGGGCGCCCAAGTTTATTCCGACGCTTCATCCGCAGACCGCTGGATAACAGCCGTTCCGGCGCCCGGTTGTGGCGGCAGAGTCTTGAGATCGATCCCTCCATCAAACCACCGAGGCGACATCATGAATCACTGTTCACGACGCTCCTTGTTGCACAATGCAGCGTTACGTTCAGAAGAAGACCGGTCTGGGGCTTTAGATCTGCAAAACGGTGACGGTGAGACCTGGGATGTGGCGGCGCAGCACTCTGAGGTGGTCGACAGGCTGATGGCTTTTGCTGTAAAGATCCGCGAAGAGCTGAGCGACAACGAACGGCTGGGCAAGGCTGCCGTCCGGCAGGACAGATTTAACAGCTCATTCCTGGTAAAGACCTGTACAAGGAGCCGGCCAACCGGTGTGGAGTGACTGGCCGGAACAGGTTGTTGATTTTTAGCTTTTGCTGTTTGCTGAATATTTGTTATATTACCCGCTTCAAAACAAAAACAACGACTCACTTACTTGGGAAGCGCCCCATGAAAGAGTATCAATTTCATTTTATCCCCAACACCCACTGGGATCGTGAATGGCTGTATGATTTCCAGGAAACCCGTCTGTTTCTGGTGGAGTTTCTCGATAAACTGCTCGATCTTTTGACCAACCACCCGGAGTATAAGAGTTATCTTCTGGATTCCCAGACCATTCCCATCGAGGACTATTTGGCGGTACGGCCTGAACGAGCGGAGGCGCTCCGCGAACAAGTAAAGGCCAAGCGATTGCTGATCGGGCCCTGGTACACCTTGCCGGAAGAGCATTTGGTCAACGGTGAGTCTCTGGTGCGCAATCTGCTGATTGGCCATCAGATCGCCGATGCGTACGGCGGCGTCATGAAGGTCGGCTACAGTCCGTTTTCCTATGGTCAGGCTTCGCAGATGCCGCAGATCTATCAGGGATTCGGCATCGACACGATTCTTTTTTATCACGGCATCACGCCGGATGAATCCCGCTCCGAATTCATCTTTGAGGGCGCCGACGGTTCGCAGTTGTTCGCCTCACGCATGGGTTCCTTTGCCCGGTATAATTTCTTTTTCAACGTCTACCGGCCGCTGATCTACGGCAAGAAAATTCAGCAGCGGGATTATCAATGGACAGAGGGAGGCCTGCCGTTTCATCTCTGCGGGGAAGCCCATTACCAGGATCACCATTTTCTGCTTGACCCGGTCAAGCGGTTCCACGAGGACCGGTTGGCTGAGCTGATGGCGCAGTTTAAAAAGATTGAGTCCGAACACGCCGGCTCTTCGCACATCGCCTGCATGCAGGGTATGGACAGCACACAGCCGGATTTGTTGGAAATCAACACGGTGGCCAAGGCGGACCAGGTATTGAAAGGCGACCGAATCTTCCACAGCAGCCTGCCGGAGTGGATCGAAGCGGCGCGGCAGGCCATTCCGCGGGAAAAGCTGACGGTGTTGAAAGGCGAGCGTCGCACGCCGCGCAACCTGGGCACCCGTGTTCATCTGTACGGCGATGTCACCTCCGCCCGCACCAGTTTAAAACGCAAAAACGCGCTGGCGGAGATCGAGCTGCAGCGCAAGGCAGAGCCCTTTGCCGTACTGGCCCATCTGACCGGCGCAGAGTATCCGCTCTCTTCGCTCACCATGGCGTGGAAATATCTGTTGCAATGTCATCCGCACGACAGCATCGCCGGCACCGGCGTGGACCAGATCGAAAAGGATATGCACTACCGGCTGGATCAAAGCCGCAACATCTCCGCCGCTGTGGCGCGCCGTGCGCTGCAGTCGCTGCAGATGCAGATCGACCATTCCGGAGTTAAGAACGATGAGGTGGTGTTGACTGTATTCAATCCCTCTCCCTATCCGCGCAGCGAAGTGGTCTCCGCAGTGGTGGATGTGCCGTTAAAAAACCTGCGCGGTCAATACGGCATCTATGACGCGGTCACCGGCGAAGCGCTTGCGTTTCAGGAGCAGTGCCGCTACGAACATCCGGCGGTGGTGCGTCATCTTGGCGACGCCACCATGGAGATGCAGGTTCTGCGCTGTCATCTCCATCTGCCTCTTGAAGAGATACCTGCGTTGGGCTATCGATCGTTCATCGTCCGTCCGCAAAACAGCATTGACAGAAAAGACGGCTCCTTGTGCACCGCGGCCCATGTTATGGAGAACGCCCACCTGGTTGTGCGAATAAACGAGGATGGCACTCTGGACCTCACTCATAAACAGAGCCGGCAAACCTTCAAAGGGCTGCATTATTTCGAGGATGCGGGAGAGGCGGGCCATGCCTGGCGGCATGTGCCGCCGGCTTTTGATCGCGTCCTCACCACCCTGGGCTCCAGCGCCAGAATAGAGCGTCTGCAATCCGGCCCCTATCTCTGCCAGTATGCGGTGACCCATGAGCTTCAAGTGCCGGAATACCTAGTGGAGGGCAAGGGAGACTATGTCCGCCGTCTGGATGCGGAGGGGGATGACGCCGGTAGATCGGAGCAGACCGCGGCTGTGACCATTCGTTCCGTGCTCACGCTCCGTGAGAGCGATCGCGGAGTGGAGGTGCAAACAACGGTTCACAACTCTTGCCGCGATCATCGGCTGCGCGTTTTATTTCCGTCGCTGCTCGCCGGCGCCACCCATTCCTGCGCCGAGGAGCCCTTCGATGTGGTGGAACGTCCCATCGATCGCGGGCCGGACAGCCCCTGGCGGGCGACCTGGAATCCTACGCATCCCCATCAGCGATTCGTCAGTGTCAGTGACGGCCAGAGCGGGTTGGCGATCCTCAACGACGGCTTGCGCGAATATGAGGTGTCCGATGATGCGGCACGGACCATTGCTCTGACCCTGTTGCGCGCCTTTGGCGTCAGCCTGACCACGGTGGCCTGGCGCTGGGAACGCCATCCGGAGATGAACCTGTCGCAGATGCCGGGCGTCCACACCTTCCGCTATTATATCTATCCGCACAGCGGCGATTGGGATCGCGGCCAGGTGATGCCGCAGGCCGAGCGCTTTGTCATCGGGCTCGAGGTGGCCCAGGCCGGCCCGCATGCAGGCCGGTTGCCGCAGACCATGAGCTTCTTTCATCTGGATCCGGTGGATTTGCAGCTCTCCGCGGTCAAACGGCCGGAGGACGGCCAAGGTGTGCTGGTGCGCATCTACAATCCGACCGGCCGCAATCTGCGGGGCAAGCTGATCTGTCATCAGCCGCCGCTTCGTGTCACGCGAACGACCCTGGAAGAAAAGCCGGTGGACGATCCGGCGCTCAAGTGGGCGGGAAAAGAGATCACATTCGACGCTGGGGCAAAAAAGATCATCACCCTGAAAATCGAATGTGCAGGATGATCGTTTCGTCTTCCGTGTAATCGGACGGACCGGTGTCCGCCCATGTTTTAAATAGTATTTTCTTTCTCTGCTTTTTTTCCTATATTCGTTTCCGGTCTAATGGTCCATCACTCATCGGTTTTTCTTGGAGTTGTTGTCATGCCCTTTCCCCAAATAGATCCCGTTCGATTACGCGTGTATCCCGTGGAATCCAGAAAAAGCAAGAGCAGGCTCGAAGCCGTTGCGGTAGATGCAGAGGCACCGCCGCCGGCCATGTCAGTCCCGGTGGCTGCCGCGGTGGCGGAGATCGTGCAGCGCATCCGGCACGCACGCAAACAGGGCGCGCCGGTGATGCTCGCCTTTGGCGCTCATCTGATCAAAAACGGTCTGGCGCCGGTTCTCATCCGGCTGATGGAAAAGGGCTGGATCACCCATCTGGCCACTCAAGGGGCCGGCACCATTCATGATTGGGAGTTTGCGTATATGGGCCGGTCTGAGGAGGACGTGCGCGCCAATGTCGAAACCGGCAGCTTTGGCACCTGGGAGGAGACCGGCAAGTATATCAATCTGGCTGTTCAGACCGGTGCGCTGGAGAACATGGGTTATGGCGAGTCGGTCGGCCATCTGATTCAGAACGACGGATTGGACATTCCGGACGCGGATACGCTGCGCAGGCGTATTGCCGGCGGTCTAGAGGGCGATTTGGCAAGTGTTCCGGCTCTGGCGGAATTGCTGCAGACCGTGAAAAAATTCAACCTGGCGCCGGGACGGCTCACCGTCGTGCATCCGTTCAAGCGGTTTTCTTATCTGGCCGCTGCCTGCCGGTTGCGCGTACCGGTCACAGTGCATCCGGGCATCGGCTACGACATTATCTACAACCACCCCTTCGCCAACGGCGCTGCCCTCGGCCGTGGGGCGCATACGGATTTCAAAATCTTTGTTCATTCGGTCAGCCGACTCTCCGAAGGCGTTTTTCTCTCCGTCGGTTCGGCCATCATGGCGCCGCAGGTGTTTGAGAAGGCGCTCAGCCAGGCCAACAACCTGGCCTTGCAGCAGGGAGAGAAAATTCACGACCATTATATCCACGTCGTGGACCTGCAGGATTCGGTGTGGGATTGGTCGCAGGGCGAACCGCCCAAATCCTCGCCAGACTATTATCTGCGTTTTTTAAAATCCTTTTATCGCATGGGTGGAACCGTCCGCTACACCGCAGCGGACAACCGGGTCCTTTTGCACAATCTTTATGCCGCATTGAAATAATCGAGTCCCTGACCTTGAACTGAACCGTAGGAGTGCAATCCGTTATGCCGCAGGATGAAAAGAAAAAACAGTACAAATTGCATGTCATCTCGAACACCCATTGGGATCGAGAATGGGTCTATCCCTTTCAGGAGACCAGGCTGCTGCTGTTGGATTTTATGGATGATCTGCTGGATCTGTTGGATCGGGATCCCAAGTTTCACTCTTTTCTATTGGATTCGCAGACCCTGGCGGTGGAGGATTATCTGGATCTGCGGCCCGAACGTCTGGAGCAGGTCAAACGGCATGTGCAGTCCGGCCGTTTGATCGTCGGACCGTGGTATTCGCTTCCCGAAGAGTACATCGTCAACGGTGAATCGCTGGTGCGCAATCTGGTGGTCGGCCACCGGCTGGCGTCGGAATGGGGAAAGGTCAGCAAGATCGGCTACACGCCGTTTTCGTACGGACAGACCTCGCAGATGCCGCAGATCTACCGGGGCTTTGACATCGACACCATCATCTTTTACCGCGGCATCAACACGCCACAATCCGAATTCGTCATGGAAGGTCCGGACGGGTCGCGCGTCACCGGCTGCCGGTTCGGCGCCCTGTCCCGCTTCAGTTATTATTTTTACGTCTATCGCATGGTGCGCTACGGCATGAGCCGCGACGAATGGTGGTATGATTGGGACCGCGGCGCTCTGCCCTTCCGTTTGTGCAACGAACACCATCCGGACGCGCATTACTATATACTCGATCCGCGCGACAAGCAGTGGAATGAACAGGTTCTGCCCAAACAGCTGGAAAAGCTGGTGAAGGATGAGAGCCGGCATTTCTCCACCAGCCACATCGCCTGCATGCAGGGGTTCGATTCCTCCTCGCCGGATCCGGAGGAGCGCCATCTGATCGAATCGAGCAAACCCATTCTTGAGCAGATGGGCCACGAGATCTTTCAGGATTCGCTGGAAAACTTTATGCGGGAGATGATGAAAGATGTGCAAGATCCTTTTCTCATCAAAGGCGAAAGCCGCAATCCCGGCGCCACGGGCAAGTGGACGCATCTGTTCGGCGACGTCATCTCCAGCCGCACCCGTCTTAAACGGCGCAACGCGCAGACCGAAACCGCGATCCAGCGCTGGGCTGAGCCGTTCTCAGCCCTGGGCTGGCTGTCCGGCGGCCAGTACATGCGCTCCGCCATCGACCGCGCCTGGCGCTACCTGTTGCAGAATCATCCTCACGACACCATCTGCGGCGCCGGCATCGATCAGATGGAAAAGGATATGTACTACCGCTTTGACCAGGCGACCATCATCTCCCAAGGCGTCATGCGGCGCGGCCTGTCCGCTATTCAAAAGAACATCGACAACCGCCATCTCGATGTGCACGAGTCGGTGATCACCGTCTTTAATCCCTCGCCGTTTCCACGCAGCGAGGTGATGACGCTGCTCGTCGATCTGCCGGACAAGTGCGGATATGAAGGATTCTCTTTGCGCACGGCTCAGGGCGAGATCATCCCGTTCGTCGAAGTGAAACGGGAACCGTTCGGCACTCTGGTGCGCAACCTGCAGGATATCTCTCTGCAGCAGCGCTCGCAGCGCATCACGCTGCACGCGTATATCGAGGATGTGCCGGCTTTCGGTTATACCAGCCTGCAGGTCAAGCGGGAGAAAAAAGATCAGGGCAGCCTGCCCGCTTTGCAGGAGAAAAATCCGGCCGCGCGATTGGAAAACGAATTTTTATCGGTTCAGATCCACAACGACGGCAGCCTGGACCTGGTGGACAAGACCACTGGTCAAACCTTCAGCGGCCAGCACTATTTTGAGGACAGCGGTGAGAGCGGCCATCCCTGGACCCATATCGCACCGGCGCAGGACACGGTGATCACGACGCTGGGAAGCAAAGCGGAAATCATTCATCTCGAGAGCAACGCGTTTCTTGACCGATACCTGGTGAAACATCAAATGACCATTCCAGACGGCCTGGAGGGCGAACCGGGCAAGCAGCGCCGCGCCGATGTGACCAAACAGATGCCCGTCGAATCGACCTTCACGTTGCGCAAAGGCATGCGGTGGTTGGATGTGACCACGCGCGTATTCAACCCGGCCAAACACCATCGTCTGCGGGTTTGCTTCCCCACTCGTCTGGCGGCTCAGATCTCTGCTTCAGAGGCTGCCTTTGACGTCATCGAACGGCCCATCGAGCGCACCCCGGACAGCCTCTATTACGGCAAACCGAATCCGCAGTATCCCATGCACCGTTTCGTGGACTTGTGTGACGGCCGAACCGGTTTGGCCATTCTCAACGACGGCATTCGCGAATACGAAGCGGTGGATGACAAGGATCGCACGTTGTGCATCACGCTGCTGCGCGCCTTTACCGCCACACAATCGCCGGTCATCGATCAATGGGATGTCTATCCCTGGATGGAACTGGCCCAGTCACCCGGCGAACATGAATGGCGCTATGCGCTGATGCCGCACGCCGGCGACTGGCAAGCCGGTGAAGTGATGCGCGAGGCCGACCGGTTCACCCTGCCGCTAGAGGCCGCTCAAGCGGGCAAAGGCGGCGGCGATCTGCCGCAGAGCGCCGGTTTTGTCGAGATCGTGAACCCGGAGCTGGTGCTGACCGCTCTGAAAAAGTGTGAACACCGGGACAGCCTGGTTCTGCGTTTGTTCAATCCGACCATGAAGCCGGTAACCGCAGAGATCAAGATTTTTTATCCGATCCAGGAGGCGTGGCTGACCAATATGAACGAGGAACGCCGGCAAAAGCTGGTGCATGATGAACATCGAATCACTTTTCCCTGCGGCCACAAGCAGATCATCACCTGCGAGATCGTGGTGAAATGAACGCTGCCGCCCCTCGAGGCAATTGGCCTGGAGGGAGCGGCTTTGCTTGGGGTGTTGATCGACTAAAATCGGCCCTCTCCGGAGCGGCGAGGGATCGGGCCAGCATAAAAAAAATAGAAGAGTGTTTCTTTTAATGCGAGATGCGGAAGCTCTCGTTCGAGCCCTGCAAAGGGGGCGTCGGTAGAGGATCCCGTCATCTTGTCAGATCCTCCCTGGGGTCGGGGCGCGGCCTGTATGTGGAGAATAGATGATGCCGTCTGTTCTTCTCCCCGGGTGACAGCGATCCCCACCCATATAAAAAAATGTAAGCGATCTCGACGTTCGATCGACATCCTGCGCCTGCTCCCATTTCTACTCTCTCGCCATTTCACAACCGGTCCTGACGCGGAAATCCGATCTATCACAAGGCCCTGGCACTGAAACGGCGCATCCGCCGGCAGCGAAAGGCTGGTTTTATCTGATCAGCAACAAGGAGTCCACTGTGTTCAGACTCTCCCGTCGTCGTTTTCTGCAAACCACTGCTGTCGGCCCGGCCGCCGCCCTGTTCGCCTGTGGGGATACGCGGAGACGCCAGCCGGCGGTGCGCAGGTTTCATCTGTGCACCGGTCCGCTGGCGCTGGATCAGGAGCCTGACCGCCTGGGGTTGTATCGCTCCGCCGGCATCACGGATATCTGGCTGGCCGGCTTTTTCTACGGATTCTGGCCCGCTCCCATCGACCGACTCATCGTCTGGAAGAAAAAGATTGAAGACGCCGGCATGGCCTGTCATATCGTCAATATTCCTTTGGGCCATCCCGGAGATTCCCTGGGCGCCGGCACGGACGATTTTCCTCTGGCGCCCGCATCCCCGTGGCGCATGGCCCTACGGCCCGATGGTTCCATCTATTCCGGAACTTCCTTGCATGCGCCGGCCACGGAGGAAAACCGCACTGCTCTGCGCCAATTGCACCAAGCCGGATTCAAACGCGTTTTTCTCGACGATGATTTCCGCCTGGCAACCGGACCCGGCGTCATCGGCGGCTGCTTTTGCGCGGATCATCAAAAAGAGTTTTTGCAAAAATACGGATACGGAGAATCGGATTGGCAGACCCTGCTGGAGTGCGTGCGAACACGCCGGCTTGCGCCGCCGTTGCGGAATTGGCTGAACTGGACCTGCGATCAGCTGACCGGCAGCTTTCGCCGACAGCAGGCAGCGATGCCGGATGCCGAGTTGGGCATCATGGTGATGTATCTGGGCGCGGAAAAAGCAGGCATTCGCTTGAGCGATTACCAGGGGTGTATGCTGCGGGTCGGTGAACTGATGTTCGATGACCGTCATTTCAATGAGCTGAAAAACAAAACCAAAGAGCTGTTCAGCAGCCTGTTTCATCGCCGTTATGTAACGCCGGAGCTGTCGTACAGTGAGACCACGGCGTTTCCGGCGGACCGGTTGTCAGCCGGAAACATGGCCGCCAAACTGGCGATCTCGACGTTGTCCGATGTGCGCAACACGATGTTCATGTCCGGCCTCACACCTTTTCCGGCTGAACATTGGATGCTGCTGGCGCCGGCCATGAAAAAGCATGCAATGATTCATGAGAAATTGGCCGGCCATGTTCCGCGCGGCCCGTTCAAGCATTATTGGGGCGAACACAGCCGTCTGATCGGCGACGATAATCCCAATTCTCTTTTTCTCGCCGCAGGGACGCCTTTTGAAGTCAGCACAACCCCGGCAAAGGACGGCTGGACCTTCCTCGCTGATCAGGATGCGGCTGCGGCCGCCGGCGGAGAATTGCGTTCAGCCGGAACGGTCTTCGTCGCCCGTGAGCAGGCAGGCTTGTCTGATTTTCCCGGGCCGGTTCTGGCTGATCATCTGCAGGCATTGTTCGCCTTTAAACGCCGTTGTCTGGAACAGCGCCAGGATTTTCCCTATATCCGCGAAGATTCGCCTGCGGTTTGCGCCTGGTATCCCAGCGCGCGCATGGTTTTGATCTGGAATCTGGAGCAGGAGCAAAGAACCTACACACTGGTGTTTGGCAAACAGGAGCGCCGGATCACCCTTGCTGGATTGGACCTAGCTCTAATCAGCCACATCGAAATGGATTGAGGGCTTTTCATTTCTCTTATTTGCCGAGCACGTCGACGTCCGTGCGTTATCGTTGACCGGCAAAGCCGGCGTTCCGGGAATTCATTAAATTATCGCTTGACTTTTAACGTGTTGAAATTTACATTGTTGTGCAAGGCATTACCTATCAGGCAACCTTCATAAGGCACAAGTATGGAGCTGGCAATCCAAGATAGATTCCCACGAGAGTTCAGGCGCCGTTTGTCTCAAAGTCTGGACCAGGATCTGCTGGTTATTGTCCTGGCGACCGCGATCGTTATGGTTGTCACGGTGCTCTATCTGCTTCGGCATCTGCCTCTGGAGATGCCGGCGCCTTCGCTTAAATTACAAAAACAGTACGCCTCCCGCATTCTCAGCCGGGAGACTCTGGTGACCATGGAATCAAGCGGGCTGGCCATGGTTCCAGCTCTCGATCGCCGCGAGCAGCCTGCGGAGGGCGGCGAAGCGGCAGCCGCCTCCGGCGGTACAGCGCGACGCGGTGGTGGCTCTGGCGCTTCTGGTCGAGCAGGTTCATCCGCCTCTGGTGCTGCAGGCGGCGGAGGCAGAGCAGGGGGTTATTACGGCGGAGCATCTATGAGCGCCCTGGAGGGGGAGGTAAGCGGCGTCGGCATTCTCGGCGTACTCACCGCCGGCTCAGGATATGTGTCCGGAGATTACGTGGCCGGTCTGGAGGGCGCCGCCAGCGCCGAATCGCAGCGGCTGGAAGAAGCGCTGGCCGGGCTGGATGGCGCCAAGGTGGGGCAGTATGCCGGCCGTCGCGCCGGCGACGGTGGAGACGGTGGGGCAGGGGAGAGAAGCGTGCTCGGCGGACGGCGTCAGAGCCGCGCTTTGTCGGTGGACGATCTGCTCGGATCTCTGCAACCGGCTGCTGAAGTGAAATTCAAAGACATCGATCGCAATGCGCAATTCCAGCGCATCAGCGACAACATCCAACAAAAGCCCACCACTCCGAAAACCGCGGAAGAGAAAGCCAGACTCATTCGTACAGCCCAGGATGTTCAGGCCGTGGTCAACGGTCACCGCCTGGCCATCATCGATTGCTACAAACGGCTGCTGCGCACGCAACCTCAGGTCAAAGG
>CAZKQR010000090.1:0-12180 GCA_964554965.1 uncultured Cytophagia bacterium
GCCTCATTGCCAAATGTCCATCAGAATTTGCTATGCCATGATGGGCCACGGGTTGGGTTGGCTTAACTGAGGAGACTGGCTTCCGTGCGCTACACGACACATCGCCCGGGCACAGGCTGCTTGCAGCATCTTTTGATTCTATCTCTTCCAATATCCTCAAGACCATTTGGGCGGCCATCGAGGTCAGCCTGAGAGTGCCTGGCGCGGCGGCCATTTTGTAATCGAATGGCGTCGATGATGAATGTACCCGCGCGGCAGTGCTCTTCAACTGAGCCCGGTTGTTGCCCTCGATGTTTGCATCGTTTCTAAATTGCGGAGACTCTCTATGAGACGCTTGCTGAACCGGATTCCTCTGATGTTCTTTCTTTGCGCCCTGCACCCTCTCACCCTGCCGGCCGGAACCACCGGCAAAATAGCCGGGCAAGTGGTGGATGCCGCCGGCAAAGAGGCTTTGCCGGGCGCGAATATCGTCATCGAGGGAACCATGATGGGCGCGGTCACGGATATCGACGGCCAATACGTTATTCTCAATCTGCCCCCCGGCGCTTATGTCGTGACCGCCAAGATGATCGGTTATACCGCCACGCGCATGGAAAACGTCAATGTCTCTATCGATCTGACAACGACCCTGGACTTTAAGCTCTCCAGCACGGTGCTGAATCTCGGCGAGTCGATCACCGTGCTCGCGGAGCGGCCGATGGTGGTCAAGGATCAAACTGCAACTACCGCGGTGATGGGCGCTCAAACTATTCAAGCCCTGCCGGTCACCGAGGTCTCCGAAGCCATCGAACTGCAGGCCGGGCTCATCAAAGATGCAGGCGGCGGTCTGCACATACGAGGCGGACGAAGCGGCGAGATGAGCTATTGGATCGACGGCATCCCGGTCACCGATGTCTATGACGGCTCCAGCGTGGTGGATGTCAACAAAAATATGGTGCAGGAGCTGCAGGTTGTTTCCGGAGCCTTTAACGCGGAATACGGACAGGCCATGTCCGGCATCGTCAATATCGCCACCAAGGAGGGCAGCAACAAATGGGGCGGCAGCCTCAGCACTTATTTTGGCGATTTTCTCAGCAATCATGACAATATATTTATGAATATAAAGGACATCAATCCGGCCGCGATCCGCAACATCGACGCGAGCGTTCAGGGCCCGCTTAAAAAGGACAAGCTGTTTCTCTATGTGAACGGCCGCGCCATCCATTTCGATGGCTATCAATACGGGCAGCGCCGCTACACGCCGAGCGCGGTGACCTTGGTTGCAGAGGGCGTCTCCGGAGACTACCTGAGGCAGTATATGCCGGAGTATCTGCCGTTGGCAAGAGAAGGGCGCAATGGTACCTATGGCATACCCTATGTGATGGGCTCCAATGCGCATGTGGATTCGATAGTCGTTGGGTCAAATTTTCCACAAAATTTCATCGGCAATGAGGATTCACTGTTTGCGGAACTGTATAATCAATATCGCCAGGCCCATCAGGGTGGACGCGGCGACGACGCCTATGTCGCCATGAACTGGAACCGCAAGTACTATGCTCAAGGCAAATTGATTTACAAATTGACGCCGAATTTCAAGATCGCCTATAACCTGATCTATGACAATGTTCACTATCAGGATTACAATCGCGACTACAAGTATAATCCCGATGGGCAGGCGCAGCATTTCCGCATCGGCCAGACGCATATCGCGCAGGTGACCCACACGCTGTCGCAACGCACCTTCTACACCATGGGGATCTCTTATTTCGGCAAAGAATACCGCCGGCATGCCTATGAGGATGCCCATGATTCTCGATACGTGCATCCGGATTTGAGCATCCAGAATCCGTTCAGCTTTAAGAGCGGCGGCACCGATAACAGCCGTTTCCAGCGCAACACGACGACCGGCCTGCTCAAATTTGATATCACCAGTCAGGCGACCAACACCCACCAGCTCAAGGCGGGGCTGGAATTCCGCCAGCACAAGCTCTATCAGCGCGACCTCACTCTGCGGCCCATCGAAACGCAGACCCAGATGGATTTTATCTTCAACAGCCCTTTTATCCAGACGCGCATCCTCCCCGACAGCACCATCTATGCCAGCCAATATACGCACAAGCCGACGGAATTTTCCGCCTATCTCCAGGACAAGATGGAATTCAAAAATTTCATCGTCAACCTCGGCGTGCGGCTGGATTATTTCAAACCGCAAGGACGCATTCTCACGGATGAGAGCGATCCCAGCATCTACAATCCCATCAAGCCGGAAAATCGATTCAAGGATTATGGCAGCGATGGCGTTGCCAACACGTTTGATCCGAACGGCACGGAGGGCAACGGCATTCGGGATGTGGGCGAAGCGGCCGTCAGCCTGGCCGAACGGGAATCGTACTGGTATAAAGAGACCAGCACCAAGCTCAACATCAGTCCGCGGTTGGGCGTCTCCTTTCCCATCACCGATCGGGGGGTGATCCACTTTTCTTACGGCCATTTCTTCCAGGTGCCGCGCTTTGAATTGCTGTATCAGAATCCGGATTTCGAATTGGGCACGGGCACGGGCAACATCGGCGTCATCGGCAATGCCGACCTGGAGCCCGAGCAGACCATCAGCGGTGAAATCGGCTTGCAGCAGCAGCTTTCAGATGATATCGCCATGGGCTTGACCGGCTATTTTCGCGATATTCGCAATCTGGCCGGCACGCGCGCCGATGAAATCGTGCTGTTCGGCGGTTCGGCCCGATACAACAAGCTGATCAACAGCGATTTCGGCTTTGTCAAAGGGGTCGTGTTTTCGCTCAGCAAACGCTTTTCCGGCGGATTGTCCGCCTCCATGGACTATACGCTGCAGCAGGCCAAGGGCAGCAATTCCGATCCGGAACAGGCGCGCAACGCGCTGGCGGGCGGGTCGCAGCCGGAGGTGCAACTGACGCCGCTGGATTGGGATCAGCATCACACCGTCAATGCCTCGGTCTCCTATGCCGGTCGCTCCTGGGGGGGCAGTCTGATCGGCCAGTGGGGCAGCGGCCTGCCGTTCACGCCGCGCAGCTCTGAGGATATCACCTCGTTGCTGACCAACAGCCAGCGCAAAATCGCCAGTCTCAACCTCGACGCGCGCGCTTACAAGGACTTTCGGTTCGGCCCCGGCCTGCTGAGCTTTTTCGTGCGCATTCAGAACCTGCTGGATGCCCTCAATGAGATCAATGTTTATAACGACACCGGCCGGGCGGGCTATACCACGGATCTGCAGACGGCGCAGAAATCCAATCCTCCGGAAATATTCAACAGCCTGGCGGAATGGTACACCAATGCGACGCATTACTCCGAACCGAGAAGAATCGAGGTGGGGGTGAATTATGTATTTTAACTTGGAGCATTCGATCATGCGCATCAAGAGTCGAACCTGGGTAACGACTTGCCTGCTTTTTGTCCTGACCGGCTCGCTGATCGCGCAGAGCGGCCGCGAAAATCGCCGCGCTTCGATCATGCGGGGCAATCTGGTCAAAACGGTGTTTGGCAACTGGGGCGTCATCGGTCAGCCGGCCAACAAAGGCGCGCGCGGCGCCTGGATCTATGAAAACAACGGCTACATCGGCGATGTCAGCTTGCTCGTGGGCGCTGAGGTGGAAAGCGGCGGCAAGACGTTTCATTCAGTTGTAGTCTGCCCGGTGGATCGCCCCACCCGCCAGCATGAGACCTCTCCTTCCGGCAAGTACTGGAGCTTTGAACCGGTGACCGGCTATTTCAATTCCAACCAGGAGGGGATCGCTCTCTTTAGCGATCCGAGCTCCTGGCCATCTCTGTGGCCGGACAAGCTCCAGGATCCGGATGATCCGGGCTGGGGCGGCTCCTGGAACGGTTTTTTCGGCAAAACCACCACGGCGAGCGAGGAATCCTTTTTTATCATGGATGATAACAACGATGAGGAATTCAATTTTGCGAATAACAACAAGTGGGGCGTAGCCTTCAAGCCGGATGCCACCAATCCGCTGCGCAACGGCCTGGGGTTGCAGGTCAAAGTGCGCGGCATGCAGTGGTCCGATTTTCTCGCCCAGGATTGCATCTTCTGGCTGTACGAAATCACCAACACCAGCACAACGGATTACTCCAAGGTGAATTTCGGCATGTTGGTGGGAACCTATGTCGGCGTCACCGGCAGCGAAGGCACCCATCACGAGTATGACGACGACTATTCGTTTTTTGACGTTGAAAAAGATCTCACCTATACGGGCGATTTCGACGACAATGCGTCCAGCAACCCGCGCTGGACGGGTGATGTCGGCATCGTCGGTTATGCTTTCTTGGAGAGCCCGGGGAATTTGGTGGACGGCATCGACAACGACGGTGATTCACGAGAAACCTTTGGCGTCGTCAGCACCGCGCCTCTCTTTGTCGCAGAGGATTTTAATCCGCACGTCATCGCCGCGGGCGGTTCCATCGTGCTCATCGATCAGAACTACAACCGCAGCGTCATGACCGCGCCTGCCACTGATTTTACCGTCACAACGCGCGGGGCTACCCCCCTCACCATCAAGCCGGGCGTCACCGAACTGACGGAAGGCAACGTCATTCTCCGCGACGGCCGGGAAACGATCAATCCCAACGCCTATGACGGCATCGACAACGATCTGGATGGATTGATCGACGAAAATTTCTATTTGCACTATCGTCAGCTGCGCCGCGATCAAACCGGCAAGGTCTTGATCGACAAGCTGGCGCCGGTGGCCTACAAGGATTATGTGCGCGGCGCCGGTTTGCTCGATCCGATGATCGACGAAAGCCGCAATGACGGCATCGATAACGACAACGACTGGAATGCGGAATTCGATGATGTCGGCGTCGATGGGGTCGAAGGCACCAACGATCGGGGCGAGAGCGATGGCATGCCCACGGCGGGCGAACCCAACTTTGACCAGACCGACGTGGACGAGTCGGATCAGATCGGCTTGACCAGCTTTGAATATTTCACGCCGGCCAACGAGTTTTCCATGGCCGATGATGAGGAGCTCTGGCAAAGAATGGCGCCCGGCTTTTTTAAAGTCCCGGCCTCCATCGTCAATAATAAACCGGAGCGCGGCGAAGACGGCGATTTCATCTACGGCTCCGGATATTTCCCCCTGCGCGCCGGCGAAACCCAGCGCTTTTCCCTGGCCCTGGTTTACGGCGAAGGCGGCGGACCTCAAGTCGACACGGTCGACCTGTTGCGCAATCGCGAAACCGTACAAAAGATCTACGACAGCGACTATCGCTTCCCGCCGGCGCCGCTCAAGCCGACGCTCAAGGCGGTGGCGGGGGACGGGCAGGTCACACTGTACTGGGATCGCCGGTCCGAATCCTCCTTTGATCCTGTGCTCAAAGAATACGATTTTGAGGGTTATAAAATTTACAAAGCCACGGATCAAAACTTTAATGATGTCTTCAGCATCACCGATGCCAGTGGGACCCCCATTTATTACAAGCCCTTGGCCCAATTCGATCTTAAAAACGAGCGCAAGGGTTATTTCCGCGCCCAACAGGACCTCTACCAACAAAGCCGCGGCGCCTCCTTCTATCTGGGCGATGACACCGGTTTGCAGCACAGCTTTGTCGACCGGGATGTGGAAAACGGCAAAAGATACTTTTATGCGGTGGTGGCCTATGATCGGGGCAACGAAGGCAGCGATATTTTCCCCAAAGAGAATGATAAACGCATCGATCTTTTACCCAGCGGCGAAGTCAATGTCTTTCAAAATACGGTCGTCGTCATTCCCAATGCGGAAGTAGCCGGCTTTGTGCCGCCGCCGAACAGCGTCAAGCTGGAAAGCCGGCCCACCGTCGGCACCGGCGACGTCTATTACGCGGTGGTGGACCACAGCGCGGTCACGGGCCATACCTACGAGGTTGAATTCTGGGACACTTCCAACGACGGCATCGACAACGACGACAGCAAAAAAGCGGATGCCGAAGACATCAACGAGTGGTTGGTGCCGGTAACGACCTCTTATTCCGTTCTCGATGTCACGGGCGTGACGGAATCTTTTGTCGCCCGCGATACGGTCTTTGTCCGTCTGCCGCATCAGCATGTGGCAGCGGCGACGGTCGTGGTCAGCGATCAGAGCGGCCAGACCATCCCGTCCGGCAAAATTGTCGTGGATGCCTCGGCGGGCAAGATACGCGGCGCGGCGCCGGGCGATCTGCGCTACGGCGACCGTTACACGATCCGCTACCAATACTATCCTGTCTATAAAAGCATGCATATTCTCGGCAGTCCTTATACCGCGGAAACCAAGGACAGCGATATTTTCGATGGAGTGCAATTGGCCTTCAACAACAGATGGGCGGTGCAGCTCGATAATCAGAAAAGCCGCTGGTCGAACGCGAATAAAGCGCTGGCCCTGAATCTGTATCTGTATGAAGGCGTCATCGGCCCGGACAAACTCAAAGGCGTGCCCAAGCCGAGCGATTACCGGGTCGAGTTCGCCGACACGGTGGTGGACACCACCTTGCAGGTGGCAAGCTGGGGTTTGATCGGTGTGCCGGTGAAATTTAGGGTGTGGAACAGCACGGACCGCCGCTATATTGATTTTGTTTTTCTCGATCTCAACGCCGATGACCAGCTGAGCCCGGCCGATGAGATATACTTTTTCGAGCCCGATGCTAATGGCGCGGTGGCGCTGACCTGGTCGCTGAACGTCATCGGCGAACAAGCCTACACCTATGGCAAAGGGGATACCCTTTTTCTCTATACGTCCAAGCCGTTCCGCCGCGGAGACGGGTACACCTTCCAAACGCAGCCGGCCTCGGTGGATCAGGTCGTGGCGGCTACGGATCTGGACCGGGTCAAAGTCGTGCCGAATCCCTACGTCTCGGCCACAGCGCACGAATTGCCGTTGCCGCCGGCCATCACCAGCGGCCGGGGTGAGCGCAAAATCGATTTTATTCACCTGCCGGCCAATGCGCAAATCCATATCTTCACCACCCGCGGAGAACACGTGGTGACGTTGCAGCATGATGATAATCCTTTTGACGGCTCGGTATCCTGGAACCTGAAGACCAAGGAAAATCTGGATGTGGCCGCCGGCGTCTACTTTTATCTCATCGATTCCAGCGTCGGACAGAAAAAGGGCAAAATTGCCATTATCAAATAAGGAAAAGTCATGGACAATAAAATGATCCGCTGCCAAGGATTTTATTCGTTCCTTGTTCTTATACTGCTGAGTCTGGCCGGCCTCTTTTCCACCTTGCCGGCCCAGACCAAGGTGGGCACCACGGCTGTGCCGTTTCTGGGCGTCAGCGTGGGGCCGCGTGCGACCGCCATGGGCGGGGCTTTTGCCGCCGTCTCCACAGATGCCTCGGCATTGTATTACAACCCTGGCGGCATCGCCCAGTTGCCCAGCTCGCAAATCCAATTCGTCCATACGAATTGGCTGGTGGACAGCAAATTGAACTGGTTTGGCTTTGTGCTCAACCTGGATGGCTCCAACGCCATCGGCATCAGCTATACGCAGTTGGGCTATGGAGAGGAACAGGTAACCACTGTGCTGCAGCCGGAAGGAACGGGTGAAATCTGGCAGGCCAGCGATCTGGCGGTCGGTCTTTCCTACGCCCGCCGGTTGACGGATCGCTTCTCCATCGGCGGCAGCGGCAAGTACATCCAGCAAAAGCTGTGGAACGAATCCGCCAGCGCCTTTGCCCTGGATGTCGGCCTGCTTTTCATCACACCCTTTAAGGATATGCGGCTCGGCATGAGCATCAGCAATTTTGGCTCCGATATTCGTCATGATGGCCGGGATTTGCTGCAGCGGGTGGATTTGGATCCGAGTTCCCTGGGCGATAACCAGAATATCGTCGCCAACCTCAAGACCGAAAGCTGGCCTTTGCCCCTCTTTTTCCGCGTTGGATTGGCGTTGGACGCGATCAAAGCGCAGCACTATCGCCTGACCGTGGCTGCGGATGCCTTGCGCCCCAGTGATAACGATGAAATCATCAATGTCGGCGCCGAATTCGCCTTCAGCGAGCTGGCCTTTTTCCGCGCCGGCTACAAATCCCTATTCAGAGAGGACAGCGAAGAAGGTCCCACCTTTGGCGTCGGAGTCAAGTACAAGGTCGGCGGCATCGGCTATCATTGTGATTATACGTTTGCCGATTTCGGGCTGTTCGAAAACATTCAAATGTTCTCATTAGGGATCAGCTTTTAAAAATCGCTTTATGAGATGGAAGGAGGTGCTTCCGCACAGAGCTACACGCACTTTTTCAAATCCATTCACTACATTCCATTCAATTCGGAGGAAGGCATGAAAAAGTCTCTATCGTTGTTGCTGTTTATCCTGCTGCTGGTCACAGCAGTGCAAGCTCAGACGGTCAAGGTAACGTTTCACGTGAACACCGCGGCGGTGCCGGACACGTTGGGAGCTTTGTCGACGGTTCAGGTGCGCGGTTCGGGAGGACCGTTGACCTGGGGCGGCGATTCGCCGGTATTGTTGCATCATGTGTCTGGGGATTACTGGAAGGGCACGGCGGAATTCGACGCAGGCGCCGCCATCCAGTTCAAATTCTACACCAGCACCCACGACAGCGTCTGGTCCGGAGCAGAGTGGGAACATCAGGGCTGGGAGGGCAACACGACCGCGGCCAGCGGCAATCGTGAGCTGGTGGCGCCGTCGACCGACACCGAGCTGGATTTGATGTTTGTCAACGGTTGGAAGGAAAATGTAGAATTGTACGAGGCGCCGTACAAGGCCAACGACGGTCATTTCGTCGTGTGGGTTCGAGTGAACATGCAGGGATTCGAGGATTTCAATCCGGCGCTGCACAAGGTCGGCGTGCGCGGTTCGAACATGGCGGATTGGGGTCAGACGGGCAACATCAGCTGGGGCGAGACGATGTTGTTGAGTCCCGAGAGCGACCATGTGAACGGCGGCAGCCGTCAGTATAGCGGCAAGAATTTCTACAGTGGCGCCATCCAGGTTCCGAATCAATACGCCACGGCGGGGATCAAGTTCAAGGTGGTGGTGCACAACATGGATGCCGCCTTGAATGAGGATTGGGGGCAGATGGTGCGCAATCCCGGTCGTGAAGATGAAGTGAAAACCGCGGGCAACGACACGACGCTGCATTGGTTTTGGTTTGACAACATGACCCCGGCGACCGTGAATCATGCGGATGAGGTGGTGGTGACTTTTCAGGCGAATTTGTCCAAGGCGATCGCGAACAAGGGCTTTGCCTTCGGCGACACGCTGTTGGTGCGCTCAGGGTACTTTGGCACGGCCAAAGAGGTGCGCACCAAGACCATGGTTCGTCAGGGATTCACCGCGGTCTACAGTGCCACCGACACGGTGGTGACGACGATCGGCGAAAAGTTGAACTATCAGTTTTACAAGGTTAAGAACGGCGTGGAGTATCGCGAGATATTCTACAATTTCTATTACGAGGGAGAAACGGCCGGACAGGCGGAGCGTCGAGAGGGCGATGTGAGCTCGGCGGTCATGACCATCGCCGATGTGGTGGAAAGCGAGTCGGATCTGCATCGGATGCCGTTGTTCCGCAACACCGCGGTGGTGAAGCAGGATGTTCTGGTGACCTTGACCTGCGATGTGCGGCCGGCGATCTTTCAGGTCATGGCAGGCTCGACGCTGGACGACATCCAGGGCAATCTCGATGTAACCACTGCGGCGCAGATTCTGCAGATGGGCGTGGCGGTGAACGGACCGTTCACCGGCAACTGGGACACCTGGGGAGCCGGCTTGATGGAATCGCAGCTGCACAAGATGTGGGATGACGGCACCCACGGGGATGCGGTGGCCGGCGACAGCATCTACACCATTCAGATGCAGCTGAACCGGGACAGCGTGGACGTGGTCGGCCAAGAGTTCAAGTTCGGCATCGGCGGCGGGGATAACGAAGGCGGCTATGGCAACAACCACATCGAAAACGTGGACGACAGCCAATCGGCCTTCACCATCAACGCCCAGTTCGGCAGCATCGATCCGGTGTTCTACAGCGCGTGGAACTTTGATACGCGCACAGCCGTTCCGGTCGTCCGTACGGTCAAGGTAACGTTTCACGTGAACACCGCGGCGGTGCCGGACACGTTGGGAGCTTTGTCGACGGTTCAGGTGCGCGGTTCGGGAGGACCGTTGACCTGGGGCGGCGATTCGCCGGTATTGTTGCATCATGTGTCTGGGGATTACTGGAAGGGCACGGCGGAATTCGACGCAGGCGCCGCCATCCAGTTCAAATTCTACACCAGCACCCACGACAGCGTCTGGTCCGGAGCAGAGTGGGAACATCAGGGCTGGGAGGGCAACACGACCGCGGCCAGCGGCAATCGTGAGCTGGTGGCGCCGTCGACCGACACCGAGCTGGATTTGATGTTTGTCAACGGTTGGAAGGAAAATGTAGAATTGTACGAGGCGCCGTACAAGGCCAACGACGGTCATTTCGTCGTGTGGGTTCGAGTGAACATGCAGGGATTCGAGGATTTCAATCCGGCGCTGCACAAGGTCGGCGTGCGCGGTTCGAACATGGCGGATTGGGGTCAGACGGGCAACATCAGCTGGGGCGAGACGATGTTGTTGAGTCCCGAGAGCGACCATGTGAACGGCGGCAGCCGTCAGTATAGCGGCAAGAATTTCTACAGTGGCGCCATCCAGGTTCCGAATCAATACGCCACGGCGGGGATCAAGTTCAAGGTGGTGGTGCACAACATGGATGCCGCCTTGAATGAGGATTGGGGGCAGATGGTGCGCAATCCCGGTCGTGAAGATGAAGTGAAAACCGCGGGCAACGACACGACGCTGCATTGGTTTTGGTTTGACAACATGACCCCGGCGACCGTGAATCATGCGGATGAGGTGGTGGTGACTTTTCAGGCGAATTTGTCCAAGGCGATCGCGAACAAGGGCTTTGCCTTCGGCGACACGCTGTTGGTGCGCTCAGGGTACTTTGGCACGGCCAAAGAGGTGCGCACCAAGACCATGGTTCGTCAGGGATTCACCGCGGTCTACAGTGCCACCGACACGGTGGTGACGACGATCGGCGAAAAGTTGAACTATCAGTTTTACAAGGTTAAGAACGGCGTGGAGTATCGCGAGATATTCTACAATTTCTATTACGAGGGAGAAACGGCCGGACAGGCGGAGCGTCGAGAGGGCGATGTGAGCTCGGCGGTCATGACCATCGCCGATGTGGTGGAAAGCGAGTCGGATCTGCATCGGATGCCGTTGTTCCGCAACACCGCGGTGGTGAAGCAGGATGTTCTGGTGACCTTGACCTGCGATGTGCGGCCGGCGATCTTTCAGGTCATGGCAGGCTCGACGCTGGACGACATCCAGGGCAATCTCGATGTAACCACTGCGGCGCAGATTCTGCAGATGGGCGTGGCGGTGAACGGACCGTTCACCGGCAACTGGGACACCTGGGGAGCCGGCTTGATGGAATCGCAGCTGCACAAGATGTGGGATGACGGCACCCACGGGGATGCGGTGGCCGGCGACAGCATCTACACCATTCAGATGCAGCTGAACCGGGACAGCGTGGACGTGGTCGGCCAAGAGTTCAAGTTCGGCATCGGCGGCGGGGATAACGAAGGCGGCTATGGCAACAACCACATCGAAAACGTGGACGACAGCCAATCGGCCTTCACCATCAACGCCCAGTTCGGCAGCATCGATCCGGTGTTCTACAGCGCGTGGGATTTTGACAACCGCAGAAATGTTACCGCCGTGGAGCGGACCGGAAACCGGATTCCCACCGAATTCTCGATCGCTCAGAATTATCCGAATCCATTCAATCCCAGCACCATGATCGCCTACAACCTGGCGAAAACGGCCGACGTCAAGCTGGTGGTCTACAATCTGCTTGGCAACCGAGTGGCCACGCTGGTGAACAGCCGGCAGACCGCGGGCAGCTACAAGGTGACGTGGAACGCCATAGATGATTGGGGTCGACCGGTCAGCGCCGGCATCTATTTCTATCGCATCGAAGCCGGCGATAATGTCAGGATGCTCAAGATGATGCTGATCAAATAAGGAAAATCACCATCCCTCCAGTACGTGAGGGAGAGCAGCAACTCGAGCAAGAGCAGTAAAAAATAAAGCGGGTATCGCCCCTTTGGCGATACCCGCTTTTATTTTTGCCTACAAAAAAAGGCTGACCAATTGGCCGGCATCGGTTCCGAGCTTGGCGTGCCGGTCCAGGCCGCTTTTTATCGCAGCAGCGTCATTT
>CAZKQR010000090.1:12190-12866 GCA_964554965.1 uncultured Cytophagia bacterium
CCAATCGATACGGCGGCATCGGTTCCAGGTTTAGGGGCCGATTATCGCAGCAGCGTCACCTTGCCATGCACAACCCGATCCGCTGTCTGGAGGCGATAAAAATACAAGGCGCTGGCCACCCGTTGGCCGTTTTCCGCCGTGCCATCCCATCTGAACTCATGGATTCCGTCCTGCTTCCATCCCTGCCACACTGTTTTCACCAAACGCCCATCTAGATTTAGAATATCCAGTTTCACCTGCATGGGCCGATCGATCTGCACGCGTAGAACCGTCGTGCTGTTGAAGGGATTGGGATAGGCTGAAAACAAGACAAGGTCTTGCGGGGCTGGAGGAATGTTCACGACGGTCGGCAGGCCGGCAAAATCCGGCCTTTGATCCATATAGAGGCGGAATTCTCCGGCTCGCAGAAAAATCGGTTGGTGGATGGAAGTGACTTCGAGACTGTCGCGGTTGAACACATCGTACCAGCGGCCGGGCTTTTGAAAAAGCGGATTGAGGTAATTAGCGAACACGTTGAAATTGCCGAGAACCACCACCTGGGTCAGGGAATCCTGCAAATGGATCCGCTTCATGCCGCTGCCGAGGTCAAGCTGAAAATCGTTGCTGTGAAAAACCCGGTATGTGGCGCGCAAGCGGTTCAAGGCGGCCATGACGTCGTAGATGGCGCGGCGCTGCG
>CAZKQR010000091.1:0-12855 GCA_964554965.1 uncultured Cytophagia bacterium
TTTTAAGCATCGTGCAGATCATCGTCTATGCCGGCGCCATCATGGTGCTGTTTCTTTTTGTCATCATGCTGCTCAACCTGCGCGATGAGAGCCGGCTGCCGCTGCACGGCCCCTATCAGGTGGCCTTCGCTGCGCTGTTCGCCGCCATCCTGCTGCTGCAGCTGGTCTTGTTCATTGTGGCCGCTGTGCCCACGTTCCACTCCAGCGCCGGCCACGAGGCGGTGTTGGGAGAGGTCGAACCGTTGGGGCTGCTGCTCTTTACCAAATACAGCTATCCCTTTGAGATCGCGTCCCTGGTGCTGCTGGTCGCCATCATCGGCGCCGTGGTTCTGGGACGGAAAAAATTGCCCAAGGAATTGTAGCAGGACAGCCGAAAGCTATCCCGCCCATCTGGTTTTAGTGCGCCGCCCGGTTGCGGCAGGGAAAATCCGCCCCGGCCGCTGTTCTCTTGGCGCTCCGTGATCCCGAATCCGCCTCCGCGGAGAAAGGATCTTTCGACCAATAGGAAGGACGATCCTCATGGTTCCACTCCCCTACTACCTGGTATTAGCCGCCGTGTTGTTCGTCATCGGCGTGATCGGCGTCCTGGTCCGCCGCAACGCTCTGGTGATTTTCATGAGCATTGAACTGATGCTCAACGCGGCCAATCTGACCTTCGTGGCGTTCGCACAGGAATGGCGGGCGCTGGACGGACAGATTTTCGTCTTCTTCATCATGACCGTGGCGGCGGCTGAAGTGGCGGTGGGACTGGCGATCATCATCTCTCTCTTTCGCCTGAGAAAGACCGTACACGTGGACGACATCCATTTACTGCGAGGATAAATGTTCGACACCATCTGGGCCCTTCCGGCGCTTCCGCTTCTCGGCGTGCTGCTGAACCTGTTGATGCGCCGCCGGACCGGCAACCTGGCCGGCCTGATCGCCGGCAGCAGCGTCGGTCTGGCCTTCCTCTTCAGCCTCAAGCTGTTCTACGATCTGCTGCAGCTGCCGGCCGCGCAACGGCTCATCGAAAAAAACCTATACACCTGGATCGCGGCCGGAACCTTGCGTGCTGAAATCGGCATGCAGATCGATCCGCTGTCCATCATCATGATTCTGGTGGTAACCGGCATCTCGTTTCTGATCCACCTCTACGCCATCGGCTATATGCACGGCGATCCCGGCTTTAACCGCTTTTTCATCTATCTCAATCTGTTCGTCTTTGCCATGCTCATCCTGGTGACGGCCAACAATTTTCTGATGATGTTCATCGGCTGGGAGGGCGTGGGATTATGCTCCTATCTGCTCATCGGCTTTTGGTTTGAAGACCCGGTGAACGCCACCGCCGGACGCAAGGCGTTTATCGTCAACCGCATCGGCGATTTTGGATTTTTACTAGCCCTGTTTCTCCTCTTTGTGACCTTCGGCTCCTTGGATTTCACCGACGTGTTCAATCAGGCCGCTGTACGGTTCTCACCGGGCGACGGGGTCATCACCGCCATCACGCTGCTTCTGTTCGTCGGCGCTGCGGGCAAATCCGCGCAGATTCCGCTTTATATCTGGCTGCCGGACGCCATGGCCGGCCCGACGCCGGTCAGCGCGCTGATCCACGCCGCCACCATGGTCACCGCCGGCGTGTATATGGTGGCGCGCGCTCATGTGCTGTACACCCTGGCGCCCCTGGCGTTAACAGTGGTGGCGTGCATCGGACTGGCCACCGCGCTCCTGAGCGCCACCATCGGACTCACCCAGTTCGACATCAAGCGGGTGCTGGCTTATTCGACCGTCAGCCAGCTGGGTTACATGTTCCTCGGACTCGGCGTCGGCGCCTTTGGCGCTGCGATCTTTCATCTGATGACCCACGCGTTCTTTAAAGCGCTGCTCTTTCTCGGCGCCGGCAGCGTCATGCATGCGATGAGCAACCATACCGACATGCGGCTCATGGGCGGACTAAAAAACAAAATGCCGATCACCTATGGGACCATGGTCATCGGCACGCTGGCCATCGCCGGCTTTCCGGGCTTTTCCGGATTTTTCAGCAAAGACGAAATCCTCTGGCAGAGCTACGCCGGCCTGAACGGTCACCCGCTCTTTTGGCTGCTCGGCGCACTGGCGGCCGGCCTCACCGCTTTTTACATGTTCCGCCTGATCTTTATGACCTTCCATGGAAAACTCCGCTTGCAGGGCGAGCCGGCGCACGAGATCCATGAATCGCCCAAGATCATGACCATGCCCCTGGTGATGCTGGCGATCCTGTCCGCAGCCGGCGGTTATGTGGGCGTGCCGGCCCTGTTCGGCGGCAGCCAACGCATCGAGCATTTTCTCCAGCCGGTGTTTCAGCAGAGCGAGCAGCTTTCACATGGCCTGGAGACCGCCAAGCCGTCGCTGCACGCTCACAGCACGGAGTGGCTGTTGATGCTGACGGTGTTTCTGGTCACTCTGATCAGCCTGTACCTCGCCTATCTGTTCTATATCAAAAAAACCGATCTCCCCGGCCGGCTGGTGAAAAAGATCTCCGGCCTCTATGCGCTGGTGTATAACAAGTACTTTATCGATGAGGCCTATGATGCGACCATCGTCCGGCCTCTGCACAAGACCTCTGAATCCTTTCTATGGAGAATCGTGGACGACCGGCTCATCGACGGACTGGTCAATGCCGTCGGCGCCGGAATCGCAGCCTGCGGGCGCACCCTGGCGGTCATTCAGACCGGGTCGGTGCAGCATTACGCCCTGTGGTTCGTACTGGGCGCCATCGTCCTGCTTGGCGCTTGGCTGTTTTAACGTTGCCCTGCGTCCGACGGTCCCGGGCACACGCGGACGCCCAGGTTGATTAGCGCCGGCCAAGAGCGGAACCGCTCGAGCGCGAATGCCCTTTTAGTTCAAAACATTTTCCCTGGCCTTGGGAGCAATTCATGACCGATTTTTTCTTCAGCCACCTTTTATCGCTGCTGATCGTTGTGCCCCTGCTCGGTGCAGCGGGATTGTTCATCGTGCCGCGTGAACGCATCGCCACGCTCCGCGTCTTTACTCTGGCGATGACCACGCTGAACTTTATTCTTTCGCTCCCCCTGTTCCTTCACTTTAAAGACCATGTCGGCGATTTTCAATTTGTCGAACAGCACGCCTGGATCCCCTCCATCGGCGCTTCGTTTCACCTGGGCGTCGACGGCATCAGCCTGCTGATGGTGATGCTCACCACCCTGTTGATGCCGCTGGTCATCCTTTCCTCCTGGACCTCCATCGTCCAACGGGTCAAAGAGTACATGATCGTCTTTCTGCTCCTGGAAACCGCCATGATCGGCGTATTCTCCTCTTTGGATCTGCTGCTGTTCTATGTCTTCTGGGAAGCCATGCTCATCCCCATGTATTTCATCATCGGCGTATGGGGCGGCGAACGGCGGTTGTATGCGGCGATCAAATTTTTCCTCTTTACCATGTTCGGCGGCGTTCTGATGCTGGTGGGCATTCTGGTGCTCTATTTCATGCACAGCCAAACGGCCGGCGTGGCCACGTTCAGCTATCCGGAACTGAACCAGATGATCATCGGCCGCCAGGCCCAGCTCTGGCTGTTCCTCGCCTTTGGCCTGGCGTTCGCCATCAAAGTGCCCATGGTGCCCTTTCACACCTGGCTGCCGGACGCCCACGTGGAAGCGCCCACCGGCGGCAGCGTGATTCTGGCCGGCGTTTTGCTCAAGATGGGAACCTATGGATTCCTGCGCTTCTGTCTGCCCTTATTCCCCGACGCCGCCGCAAGCCTGGCTCCCATGATCGGCCTGGTGGCGGTCATCGGCATCCTCTACGGCGCCCTGGTCTCCTGGGTGCAGCCGGATCTGAAAAAACTGGTGGCCTATTCATCCGTCAGTCACCTGGGTTTCGTCATGCTCGGCCTCTTTAGCTTTAACATTCAGGCGCAACAGGGCGCGGTGATCCAAATGGTCAATCACGGGCTCTCCACCGGGGCGTTGTTCCTGCTGGTGGGCATGATCTACGAACGAAGACACACACGGCAGATCGCGGATTTCGGCGGACTGGCATCCGTCATGCCGGCGTTCTCCACCCTGTTTCTCATCGTCACCCTGTCCTCCATCGGCCTGCCGGGATTGAACGGCTTTGTTGGGGAGTTTCTGATTTTGCTCGGGGCGTTTCAGGCAAATCGCTATCTCGCCGTGCCGGCCACGCTGGGCGTGATTCTCTCCGCCGTCTACATGCTGACCATGTATCAGCGCGTTCATTTCGGCAAACGTACCCATGAGGAAAACAACCGTCTTTCTGATTTAACCCTTCGCGAAAAACTGGTACTGCTCCCGCTGCTGCTGTTCTGCTTTTGGATCGGATTGTTTCCAGGAACTTTTTTGCACAAAACCGAGGCGAGCGTTGAAAAAATATTGACCACCATGGAAATGAAACAGACGACGCTCTTCGACCGGACTGAGAGGATGTCCCCTGCTCAGCCGACGTATGCCGTTAACGAGGAATGAGATGACATTCACTCTGCCAACCATCAACCTAACAGCCGTCTCCCCCCTGTTGGCCTTGCTGACAACAGCGATCGTCCTGCTGCTGTTGCCGCTGTTTTTCCGCTCCGTCGGACGAAATGTCCTGGCGCTTCTGGGCGCCATCGGCCTTTTGATCAGCGGCGCCTTTCTGTTCCGGATCCCGGTGGTTCCCTGCAGCGGATTTGACCGTCTGCTGCTGCTCGATCCGCTCGCCATCGCCGTGCACAGCGCCCTTTTACTCGCCGCGCTGTTGACCCTGCTGATCTCCCTGAACCGGGTGGAAGACGAGTACCTGAACTATGGCGAATATTTCAGTCTGCTTCTTTTCAGCCTCATCGGAATGATGATCGTGACCTCTACCTGGAATCTCCTGGTCCTATTCCTGGGATTGGAGCTGTTCTCCATCGCCTTGTATGTGCTGGCCGGCATTCGCAAGATGCGTGCGGATTCGGTGGAGGCATCGCTCAAGTATCTGCTTCTGGGAGCGTTTGCCAGCGGATTTCTCCTTTACGGCATGGCGCTGCTGTACGGAGCGTCCGGCACGCTGCAGCTGAACGAGATGATGCAGGGCGTCCGGGCCGGCGCTTCCACCTTGGCCCTGATCTATGCCGGCGTCATCCTGCTCTTCATCGGCCTGGCGTTCAAGGCCGCGCTGGTTCCCTTCCACATGTGGACGCCGGATGTGTATGAAGGCTCGGCCACACCGATCTCTGCCTTCATGTCAACCGCCACCAAGGCCGCGGCTTTTATCGTGCTGATCCGGTTGACCGCCCATTCTGAATGGACGATCCGGTTTCCCTGGACGCAGCTGCTCGTCGTGCTGGCCGTTCTGACCATGACCGTCGGCAACCTGCTGGCCATGCAGCAGAAAAACGTGAAACGCATGCTCGCCTATTCGAGCATCAGCCATGCCGGCTACCTGCTGGTGGGATTGACGGCCACATCATCCGCCGGCGATCAGGCCGTGCTCTTTTACCTTTTTGTCTACACCGCCATGAACATCGGCGCCTTTGGCGTGCTGTCGCACATGGGCGTCTCCAATGCGGACGAGCGCGTTGATTTCGAGTCCTACCGCGGAATGGGGTATCGCTCTCCGTTCGCCGCCCTCTGTCTGGCGGTATTCATGTTCAGTCTGAGCGGACTGCCGCCTTTCAGCGGCTTTATCGGAAAACTGTATCTGTTCAGCGCGGCTGTGGAAAAGGGCTACGTCGTTCTGGTCGTCATCGCTGTGCTCAACTCTGTTGCGTCGGTGTACTATTATATGCGGCTGGTCGTCAATCTGTACATGCGTGACGCAAACGAGGAGCTCTCCCTGCCCCGGCCGAACGCCGGCCTGAAGGCGGCCCTGTTCATCGCCCTGCTCCTCACCATACTCTGGGGCGTTTACCCCTCCCTGCTGACCAACCTGCTGGCCGGGGTCATCAGGCCGCTGCCCTGAAGCGCCCATCCCTCGGGAGCGAAGGCATGGACGGCATGCAGCGCGGACGGTCTGGCAGAGGGAGGGATTCGCTTGTTGCTTCGCACTGGCTTTGCTCGCTAAAAGCACAGTGGCTCCCCTCTGACATCGCCATCGGTTCCATGAGGTTTCCTGCATCTGAGCAGCGCCTTTTCATCCGATGAACGATGACAGGCCGGTCGTCTTGCACGCCCCATTATCCTGATCCAAATATACCATCCCATACCAAACAAGGAGGCACCCATGTTATCCTTGATCATTGTATTTCTGTTTGGCGCTGTGTTCATGGCCATGGCCTTGATGCAGAAGGACAGAACAGCGGCCGGCAACCTGCGCGCCCTTTTTCAGGGCAAGGGAAAACTCATCCGTTTCGGTGTGATCGTGCTGGCCGCCGTCTTTCTGCTCAGCCAGGCCCTGGTCATCATCGATGCCGGCACCGTCGGCGTGGCGAAACGGCTGGGCGCGGTCAGGGGCGAAATGGCGCCGGGGCTGCACTTTATTATTCCGCTGGTTGACAAGGTGGTGATTCTGCCGACCCTGAAAAAAACCTATGAGGCGTCTGATATTCCCGGGGAAAGCAAGGCGGATTATCCGGATATCATCATCTCCGCGCTGACCTCGGACGGCCAGCAGATCCGCGTCGGCATCACCGCCCGGTTCATGATCGCGCCGGGCAAAGCGGCGTGGATCGTGCAGAATCTGGGAACGGAAGAGGAGTATGTCGAGAAGGTGGTCAAAACCGAAATACGCGGCTCAGGCCGGCGCGTGCCCACCAAGTTTGCAGCCTACGACCTCTATACCAAACGCAGCTATGAAGCACAGCAGGCGATCTTTGACGAGATCGCGCCCAAGTTTACCGAGAACGGCCTGATCCTCGATGAGCTGGTTCTGCGCAACATCAGCTTTACCAGCGAATACGCCAAAACGCTGGAAGAAAAACAGATCGCCCTGGAAAATATCTCTACGGAAAAAAACAAGCTGGAACAGGAGAAAATCCGCAAGGAGCAAAAGATCGTCGCCGCCGAGGGCGATGCCAAAAGCATCGAGATCCGGCAGCTCGCGCTGACAAAAAATCCCACGATCATTCAGTGGGAATTTGTCCAGAAACTGGCGCCCAATATCTCCTGGGGCGTGCTGCCGCAGAATGTGGTGCCGATGCTCAACATGCAGAACATGACCGGCGCAGTGAAACCCTGAGCCCGCTCGTTTCTTGGGGCGCCGGCCCTTTGTCGATAGATTCCTCGCCGTTGGCAGGCCTATGAAAAAAAGCATTTTCACCCTGATGCCAGTTTATTTGTTGCTGTCCCTGATCATCATTGCTCAGGCTCCAGCATCGTCCCTTTATACCGCCAACCGGGCCCCGCTGGCGGCCAAACCCTATCTTGAGCTGCCGCTGGGCGCCATTCAGCCGCAGGGTTGGCTGCGACAGCAATTGCAAACCATGGCCTCAGGTCTGACCGGCCATTTGGATGAACGCTACCCCGCGGTCGTGGGGCCGCGCAACGGCTGGCTCGGCGGCGATGGCGACGGCTGGGAGCGCGGCCCCTACTGGATCGACGGGCTCTTGCCTCTGGCCTATATTCTCCAGGACCAGGCGCTGATCGCCAAAACCCGGCCGTGGATTGAATGGTGCCTCACTCATCAGCGGGCCGACGGCGACTTTGGCCCGGAAGAGCTGGATCAGCCCAAGCCGGAACCCGGGCTGCAAAAGACGCAGCGCCGCGACTGGTGGCCCAGAATGGTCATGCTCAAAGTGCTGATGCAATACTACAGCGCCACCCAGGATGCACGAATCATCGACCTCATGCGCCGCTACTTCCGCTATCAATGGACAGAGCTGCCCGGAACCCCGCTCGATCACTGGACGATCTGGGCGAACCGCCGCGGCGGCGATAACCTGATGGCCGTCTACTGGCTCTACAACCTCACCGGCGAGCCCTTTTTGCTAAAGCTGGCAGACCTACTCATTGAACAGACCTTTCCCTGGTCGCGCGTATTCCTCAACGATCACTCCACAGGTTTTCACCGCGCCTTTCCAGGCGGCAGCCCATGGAACTATGACCTGGTACGCTATCCGTGGAAGGAGGAGCAGATCAACGCCCTGAGCGTAAAAGAACAGCGCTCCTTTCATTGCGTCAATCTGGCGCAAGGCTTCAAACAGCCGGTGGTCGTTTATCAGCAGTACCCGGAACAAGCCTATCTGCAATCAGTGAAACAGGCTCTGGCGGATCTACAGCGTTATCACGGACAGGCGCAGGGCATGTACGGCGGCGATGAACCGCTGCACGGCAACTCTCCCACTCAGGGAATCGAGCTGTGCTCGGTTGTGGAATGGATGTTCTCCCTGGAGACCATGCTGTCCATCACCGGCGATCTGACCTGGGCCGATCATCTGGAAAAAATCGCTTTCAACGCGCTGCCGCCCCAGGCGGACGATTCGTACAACAGCCGGCAATACTTTCAATGCGCCAATCAGGTTCTGGTCACCCGCGAGCGAAGAAATTTTTTCGAAACGGACCATCACGGCCACACCGACCTGTGCTATGGCCTGCTCACCGGTTATCCCTGCTGCACCTGCAACATGCATCAGGGCTGGCCCAAATTCGTGCAAAACCTCTGGTACGCCACGCTGGATAGCGGCGCCGCGGCCCTGCTCTATGCGCCGTCACAGGTCGCCATGACCGTCGCAGACCGCGTACCGGTGACCATCACCGAGGAAACCGGCTATCCCTTCGACGGCACGGTGCGCTTCACCTTCTCGGTTAACAAAAGCGTCTCGTTCCCTTTTTATCTGCGCATCCCTGAATGGTGCGAAAAAGCAGAGCTGTTCATCAACGGCCGACTCTGGCAAACCTGTTCCGGCCGGCAGAGCGTCCGAATATACCGTACCTGGAAACACAACGATCGCGTCATGCTGGTGTTCGCTCTGTCGATCAGAACCAGCCGCTGGGTAGAAGCAGCGGTGGCGGTGGAGCGCGGCCCGTTGGTGTTCAGTCTCAAAATGAACGAGATTTGGAAATCGGTTCCTTCAACGGACAAATGGGGCGAGTATCAGGAGGTGTATCCGGACGGGCCATGGAATTATGGATTGCTGGAAGAAGCAGTGCAAAATCCACAGCAGGGATTCACGGTTGTCCAAAAGCCCGTGGGGGCAAAGCCTTGGGACTTGACCGGCGCACCGATCGAAATCAGGACCCGGGGCAAACGCATTCCAGAATGGCAGCTCTATAGCAACAGCGCCGGACCAATGCCCGCGAGCCCGGTCACCCATCTTGTGCAAGAGCCTGCGCAGGAGATCCTTCTGGTTCCTTATGGCTGCACCACATTGAGGATCACGGAATTTCCTGTGGTGCGCTAGGACAAAGCGGTTGCAGCAGACGATCCTCATTGAACTGCTTTTTACCAGGGCCGGCGCAGACGGTCCTGGATGCGTGCGGCCTGACAGTTATATTTCTCTTGCATCTTATTTGCAGATGTTCTAATTTACCCGCATAACCTCATGTTGTTAAAAAATCGTTTTTAACAAATAAGGAGGGTTCCCACTATGCCTAATGCGAAAAAAACCACCCCCAAAGCCAAGCCCAAAGCTAAAACCAAAGCTAAAACCAAAGCCAAAACAGCAGCCAAAAAAGTCCCTGCAGCCAAAAAGCCCGCTCCTGCCGGCAAAGCTTTGACCGATTTAAAAGCTCGTCTGGCCGCCATGGAGGCCAAGCTCGCTAAAAGCGACAAATTGGATAAAATCAAAGCGTTAGAAGAAAAGATCGTGGCGAATAATGCAGAAGTCCAAAAATTAAAACACGGCATTGCCGACTGGGAGCACAAGGTGGACCGCAAGATCGATCTGCTTCAGGACACGGTTCAGGGAGTATCGGGAAAAGTGGAGGCCTTGATCGCTGAACAGGAAGCGCTGGAGCAAGCGGTGGCGAGCTCGCCACCACCGGAAAAGAACACTACATTTTAAACTTTGGCCGCATCGCAAGAGTTAGAGCTCTTGAGCTAGAGCTCTTGAGCTAAAGCTCAGGCGGTCCATGGTTCCATATCATTCAAGGGCGAATGTATACTTCGCCCTTTTTTTTATGCTGTGGACGGCAACCAGTCAGTTTGAGCAGCATCCTTGTCAAAAACATGACGCGTGATTCAACAAAATCAGGGCTGATTTGCGAGGCGGTGCGCCAAGGCTGGATCAAAATCGGCAAAGGGGTCAAGTGCGAACGCGCCTTACGGTTGTCCAGAGAAACATCCTTTGGCCTGGATGCGCCCGTAGCCGGTGAAGGGCTGTCTCTGGGCTGGACCAGCTCCGGATTCATTCCAGTTGCAAGAGCCAATTTGCCACCGATCTCATAGCGGCTCAGCCGGTTGTTACCCGCCGGGTGATAGATGCCGGTCAAGCGGTTGCCGGCCAGCTCCAGCAGTGCCTGAGCAGAGTTTTAAAAAGAACTTTTGCCAGGGAAATTTTTTCAGCCGTATCATCGTTTTAATGAACAAACCGCTGTGCTGACTGAAACCTGAAACTTAACAAGGAAAAACATCATGACCAAAAACATCGGCTCTGCAGACCGGACGATCCGCATCGTTCTGGGACTGATCATCCTGGCGCTGGGGGTGATTTATAAAAATTATTTAGGTCTGTTGGGATTGCTGCCGTTAGCCACCGCCCTCGTGCGCTGGTGCCCAACGTATCTGCTCTTCGGCATCAACACCTGCAGAAGCAAACCTCAATAAGCAGCGTGCAAGCTCCCGCCGCTGCAAGATCATTCCTCACCGGCGCCGGAAGCGAGCGAAGGCTGCTCGATGGGGATCTCTTTCGGTTGCAGGGCTAAAGCGTCCGCCACCTTTTGATCCCGCTGATAGATATCGCGGCCGAATCTCAGTTCGCCCTGCGCAGTGATCCAGGCGGTCCAGTACTGCAGGTGAACAGATAAAGGCCTGGGCAAGGCGATGGTCACTTCGCGCAGGGTTTGGATCGTGCGCTGAATCGCCTCTCGATTCCAGGATGGAGAGTCGCGCAGCAGGTAAACCGCCAGATCGATGGGTTTCTGCAAGCGGATGCATCCTGAACTGAAAGCCCGTTCAGCGCGGGTGAACAATCCCCGCGTCGGCGAGTCATGCAGATAGACGTCGAAATCATTGTGCAGGATAAACTTGACCCGGCCCAACGCGTTTTCCGGCCCCGGATCCTGACGGAAAAGATAGGGCAGATTGTTCTTGTTGAGCTTGCTCCAATCGACGCTTGCGGGATTCACCGGAGACCGTTTAATATCCCAGTGGGGATAAAGACGGATGCCGCGATCGGAGAGATAGTGGGGGCGCCGTCGTATCTCGGGAATCATGTCGTGAAGGATGATGGAGACCGGCACATTCCAGTAGGGATTGAGCACCAGATGGGTCATGATATCGCTGAGCACCGGTGTGCGCCGCGCTGGTTTTCCGACCACCACTCTCATGGACATGACGATGCTGTCCTGCTCCACCACTTCCAGCTCAAAGGTGGGAATATTGACCAGGATATGGCGATCGCCGAGGTCGCGATACAGCCAGCGCCAGCGCTCCAGATTGACGATAATCTGCGTGCAGCGCTGCTCCGCGGTGACGTTCATCTCTTGTACCGTGCTCCAACCGATGACGCCGTCCGGCTCCAGCCCATGCGTTGTCTGAAAGCTTTTCACCGCTTCCACCAGCGCATCATCGTAGAAAAGGCTGTCCGGCGCTGTTGAGCGGCCGCTCCATTCCCCGGTCACCAGCAGACGCCGGCGGACCTGAGCGATGCGCGGGCTGCGGGCGCCCGGTTCCAGTTTGGCCACATACTCCACGATGGGCCATCCCCCCTGCTGCGCCAATGTCCGGAAGCGGGCCAACGCCTGGCAGAGGCGGCGATAGGAAGGATGATGCGGCCGCAGATCCTCCAGCTTTTGACACACCTCTCCGTTGCGAACCGCTTCTTCCAGCAACACCACCACGTCCGCGCTGTCCCGGCGCACAAACCACTCGGCGTCAAACGTCCGCGGATTTACCCGGCCGGACTGCAGATGGCTGGCGAACAGTAAAAAGGCATCGCTGAGCAGAATGTCGAGTTCCGCCAGTTGATCCGCTGCCCACTTATCCGGCTTGCGGGAGAGCCGCTGCGGCTGGGTCAACTTTATCAATGCGGCTAGATGATAGGAGGAACCAACGAGCCCTTCCAGCTCTGCCTGCGCCAGTTGACGAATCAACGAATCAGCGCAAGGCCGAGGCACGCCGTTCTCGCTCCATCCGGGCTCATAATTGCGCCGCTGATAAAAGCGCGCCAGCTCCTGTTGCGCCATCAATCTCTCGCCGTGGATGAGCACGAGCTGATCGCCGGATGTCTGCCATCGCCCGGAGATGTTCTCTTGCACGGGAAGCGTCACTGCGGCGCGGCGGCAGGCCAACAGACACAACAGGGGCAGCAACACGGCAAGACGAAGAACAGTCCGGTTCGCAGGATTCGCTTTCATTCTTTCAGTGCATTCCATCATCGCTCGCACAGGATTCACCAGCAAACTGTTTTCTACACGCACAGCCTGTCGCGCCGGCGATTGAAAAGTCGCCGCATCCAGGCACCGTATGGGAAGGAGAATGCGGTCGCACTCACGGCTGCCAGGTCAGGCTGTTGAGCAGCAGTTGCGCGATCACAGGATTTTCAAAATCATTGTTTTTGTGTCCGAACATAAAATAGAAGAGATACCCCTGTCCGGTTTTCTGCAGCCAGGCTGAACGCGGCTGCTGATACCAGCGGCCGCTCGCCTGATCAAAATACTTCAAGCCGCACAGCACCTGCTTTTCCTTCTCATCGGTGAACGCATGGTTGAGGTAGACCTCCGTGTGCGTCAAGGTCACGGCCGGCACGGGCGTGGACATGGAATCATACTCCGCCGTCTCCGGCCATTTCAGGTCATGGCGGGTGAT
>CAZKQR010000092.1:0-12785 GCA_964554965.1 uncultured Cytophagia bacterium
TTAGAAAATGCCGCTTACTAATAATCTCGAAAATTCCCTTGATTTTCAATATAGAAGAGGGATGACAACATGGAGGGCAAATCCATCTCTGTTGTTTTGCCGAGTGACAAACACCCATGAGGCAATATTCGACAAGAAACCTACAAAAGACTGAAGATGTAATTGAATTATTTGATTATTAATATGTTATAAGTCTCTATAGGAGCGGAGAAATCTTCTACCTTATGTGTCAGGTCAGGGAATGGCTGTTACCATAGGAAAGCAGCAGTAAGAGTCAGAATGGGAGGGAGTATTCGGCATTCAGTCCATGCCATCTTGATTCTTGATCAATGCAAGCGCTTGGTGTTTGCGCCCTGCGTGGTCACCGGGTTATTGGGGCTAGGTACTCTTTATGACGCCGGCGGTAGAACTGCACGGTTTTCTCCACGCCATCCGCCAGACTGACCTGCGGCTGCCAGCCCGTATCTTTAATCATGCGACGGCAGGTGACGACAAACTTGCGGATGTCGATGCTCTCCCGTTGCGGCGGAAACGGCACGTGCACATAGCTGCCCTGTCCCACGGCCTTGAGGACCTGTTCCACCATTTCCAGGAATTTTGTTTCCACACCGGTGCCGATCATGTAGATGTTTCCGTTGGCCGCAGAGTTCACTGCGGCGGCTAAAAACGCCTGCACCACATCGTCGACATAGATGTAATCCCGCGTCTGCAGGCCGTCGCCGTACACTGTGATCGGCTTGTTCTCCATGGCGTTGCGAATGAACCAGTTGAGAATGCCGTAAAAGCAGTGCCGCATCTGGCAGCGCGGTCCATAGACATTGTTGAGACGCAGAGAGACAGCCTCAAAGCCGTACACTTTGCCGTAGAGAAGCAGATATTTCTCCGCCGCCAGCTTGTTGATGCCGTAGATGTCCGTGGGCAGGGTGGGATGATCCTCGTCCACCGGCAGATAGACCGGTTCGCCGATCTGGCCCCGGCTGCCGGCATAGATCACTTTGACGTCGCGATTGGTTTTTTCAACAGCCCGGCACAGATTCAGAGTGCCGGTGCAGTTGATGTCCGTATCCAACTGTGGATCGCTTATAGAGATTTCCCGTCCCACCTGCGCCGCCATATGAAAGATCATCTCATGCCGTTTGACCAGAGGCGCCAGTTTATCGTAATCGCGGACGTCGCCGTGAATGACCTCCACCTCCCCGGCGATTTCGGCGATATTGGCATCGTTCCACCCATAGGGATCCAGACAGGCGTCATAGATGGTCACCCTGGCGCCCAACGCGACTAGTTGCTGGGCGATGTTGCTGCCGATAAATCCCAGTCCGCCGGTGATAAGAGTTTTTTTGCCCTTGAGCTCTGTGAGAGGCGCTTTCATAGTTTGACCATTCCTTCCATGATCCGCACGAGCTGGAGGCCCAGCTGTTCAATGGTGCAGTTTTGTTGAAAAATCGCATAGGCGTTCCGGCTGATTCCGGCAGCCAGAGCCGGATCCTGCGCTAGTCTGAGGATCGCGTCGGCCAGGGCCTTGGGATTGGCCCGTTCGATGAGCAGAGCGCTCTGCTCATGCCGGAGCAACTCCTGGACCGGCTCATTGCGCGCCGTGATCAACGGTTTGGCCATGGCCATGGCTTCCACCACTTTGTTGGTGGTGACGCGCAGCACTCGGTCGTTGTCGCCGAATATGCCCAGACAGACATCGGCCGCAGCCATGAGATCAGCCAGCTTTTCATAGGCCACTGGATCGTAAAAGGTCACGTTGGTCAATCCCAATTCCCGCGCCAGTTTCTGATCCGCTTCGTAGGTGATGCCTCGGCCAATGATCTGAAAGTGAATCGGCTCGTTCTCCAGCCGTTTGGCCGCCTTTAATATATACGGGATACCGTGAAACGGTGCGTACTCGCCATGAAAATGGACGAGAAATTTATTCGTGTTTTTACGCTGGGGTCTGGGGTGGATCACCTCATCGTCCACGGCCAGAAAAATCCGCGACAGCTTGTGGCCATCGACTCTGAACACGCTGCAAAAAAAGTCGATGTGACTTTGCGTCTCCAGCACCGAGTGGTTGGCCGCCAAATAGGACAACCAATCGCTCAAACCATACAGCCGCGCTTTCCAGGAACCGGGCTGGGCTTTGGCCCGGTCAAAGACCATAGTGTCATAGGTGGTGATGTACATGTCGAAGAGGATGGGCTTGCGTGTGAGCAAACGGATTATGGGAAGCAACAGCTGTCCGTAAAAACCCACCAGCACCAGATCACAGGACGGTGCGGTTCTCAGCGTGCGCCACAGCAGCCTGGGATAGTGTTTGAACGAGCGATCCGGCGGAAAGCAGCCGACCACCTGCACGTTCTGTCGCTGCAACGCTTTGAGCACAATCCGGGTTCGCGAATAGCCGGCTTCACGGCCGGCGACATATAAAATTTTCATAGTCCTGTCGATTCCATCGAGTCCACTGCCCGGCAACAGCCCCACGAGGCGAGGCCGGCATCGGCGTCATCGAGGGATTCCCTCATTCATCCGCAGTGAGATTATGACTCTAAAATACGAAAAATCATTTACGAAGGCAAGGGCAACGTTCAGGTGAAGAGCGCCGCTTCCGCCATGGCGGCGACGTTCTCCGGCGGCACATTGGGCAACAGCGCCTCGTGGCTGGGGCTGATGATCCAGGAGGGACCAAGGATATCCCGCAAGCGGAACACCTCATCGCGGATTTGCTGCGGCGTCGCATGGATCAGCAGCTCCTGAGTGTCGATGCCGCCGATAAAAGCGATTTTTCCTTTGAAATGAGCGGCCAGGTTTTCCGCCTCCATGTCCTTGGCTTTGGCCTGCAGGGGATGAAGCGCCTCGGCGCCCAGCTCGATGATGCGGGGAATCACGCTAAAGACGGACCCGCACGAATGCAACATGACCTGATACCCATGGGCATGGGCCTGATCCGCGAGTTCTTTAAAATAGGGAAAGACGAATTCATCGAACAGCTGTGGGCTGATCAATAATCCCAACTGGCTGCCGAAATCATTGCCGAAGAAAAAGGCGTCTATTAGGTCGCCGGCCTGGGCATAGAAGCGGCGGTTGCCCTGCAGATAGAAATCCACCACCTTGCGAGTGACGGCGTGCACCACCTGGGGATGGGTGTGCATCTTGATGAAATAATTTTCCATGCCGAAAAAGTCAGCCACGTCATGAAAAAAACAGCACCAAAAGCCGCTGGCGCGATAGTCGTCGCCGCAGTTTCGCAAAAGCTCCAGGGTCTCGGTAAAGTCCAGATAACGGGGATCGGGCCAGTCGAAATCCTCAACCTCATGGACGTCCTCGCAATCGGCAAACGCGCCGGCCGCAGCCAGCGCGTTGCTGCGCCGCTGTTTATCGAAAATGGGCTTTCCCTCCGGATGCTTGTAGCAATTCTGACCGGGGTGAATCCAGGCCAGATCGTCTCCCAGTTTCTGTTGCAGCGCTTGCAGGGATTGGACGCCGAAATAGTCGTAATAGATGGGCAGGGTATCCGGGTGTGGATTGCCGAGCCAGAACCCGCAGCGGGGCACGGGCTTTTGCGCGATCAGGTCTTGGATCAGGGTGCGAGAGGTCATCGCAGGGACTCCGTTATTTTTTTTAATAATATACAGCCTTTGGACCAATATTTCAACTTTCTTTTCCGCACGCATCGCGAAGGCCGGCCGGCTCGGCGCCCTGCGAAAGCCGCCAACAGAAAAATGACGGTTCATTCACTCAAGGTGAAGGAAAAATTCTTTTGTCTTTTACCATAAATCGTTTATATTAAGCATTCAAGCTGACCGATCCGCGGAGGAGTGTGTATGCTGTCCCAAAGCTACGATGCGCTGTATCAAGCCCTTTCCCCTCAGATCCCCGCCTCACGCCTGCTGCACGATGATCTCAGCGCTCTGGCCTTTGGCACGGACGCCGGCTTTTACCGCTTATTGCCCAAACTGGTGGTGAAGGCGGAAACAGAGAGCGAGGTCCAGCTGATCCTGCGCGAGTGCGGTCGACGCGATCTGGCGCTCACCTTTCGCGCCGCCGGAACCAGCTTGTCCGGCCAGGCGATCTCCGATTCGGTCCTGGTGCTGCTGGATCAGGGATGGAAGAACATCGAGATCCTTGACAACGGCGACAGGATCCGCGTGCAGCCCGGTGTGCTGGGCAGTACGGCCAATGCCGCGCTGTCGCCCATGGCGAGAAAGATCGGCCCGGATCCGGCCTCCATCAACTCGGCCATGATCAGCGGCATCGTTGTCAATAACGCCGGCGGCATGTGCTGCGGCACGGAACAAAACAGCTATCATACCCTGACCTCCTTGCGCTTGATCCTGGGTGACGGCACTCTGCTCGACACCGGCGACGCGAACTCGATCGCTGCGTTTCAGGCGAGCCACGCTGATCTGCTGCAGCGCGTTTCCGCTCTGGCCCAGCGGGTGTGCAACGATGCCGAGTTGTCCGCCCGGATTCGCCGTAAATACAAATTGAAAAACACGGTGGGCTATAGCCTCAATGCGCTGCTGGATTTTGAAGATCCGATTAAAATCATCGAACATCTGATGGTCGGCTCCGAGGGGACGCTTGGCTTCATCAGCGAGATCACCCTGCTGACGGTTCCGGATTGCGCGGAAAAAGCATCGGCGCTGATGATCTTTCCGGATATCGAACAGGCGTGCCGGGCGGTGACCGCCATGAAACAGTGCCCGGTGAGTGCCGTGGAATTGATGGACCGGGCCGCGCTGCGCTCGGTGGAAAATAAAACCAGCATGCCCTCCTATCTGAAAACCCTGGGCAAAGACGCGGCCGCTCTGCTGGTGGAAACGCGCGCCCCAATGGAAGATCGCCTGCTCAAGAATATCAAGGAGATCGAGTCCGCTCTGGCCGGATTTCAGACCGTGATTCCAACCGCCTTTACCCGGCAGGTGGACGCGTATAGCCGGCTGTGGGACATTCGCAAAGGTTTGTTTCCATCCGTTGGCGCCATGCGCGAGACCGGAACAACGGTCATCATCGAGGATGTCACTTTTCCGGTTCCCCGTTTGGCTGAAGCGGTGTTGGATCTTCAGTCCCTGTTTGCCCGCCATGGCTACCACGACACCATTATTTTCGGCCACGCCCTGGAAGGAAGTCTGCATTTCGTCTTTAAACAGGATTTCAACCGGTCAGCGGAAGTGGAACGGTACAGCCGGTTTATGGACGAGGTCGCGTCCCTGGTGGTGGAAAAATATGATGGTTCCCTCAAAGGGGAGCATGGCACCGGCCGCAACATGGCGCCTTTTGTCGAGTTTGAATGGGGCAAAAAAGCATATGGCGTCATGCGGGAGATCAAACAGCTGCTGGACCCGAAAAACCTGCTCAACCCCGGTGTGATTCTGAACGACGATCCCAAGGCTCATCTCGCCCATCTCAAGCCGTTGCCGCCTGCGCATCCGCTCATCGATAAATGCATCGAGTGCGGTTTTTGCGAGGTGCATTGCGTCTCCAACCATCTCACGCTTTCTGCCCGCCAGCGCATTGTGGTCTACCGCGAGATCGCACGGCTGCGCGCCAGCGGCGAAGAGCAGCACCGGCTGGCTCAGCTGGTGGATGGGTATGCCTATCGCGGCCAGGAGACGTGTGCAGCCGATGGCCTCTGCGCCCGCGGCTGTCCGGTTGAAATCAACACTGGTGAATTGATCAAAACCCTGCGACATGAGCAGGCAACCGCTCGCGCGAATCGCATGGCCGGCTGGATCGGCGGCCACATGAGCCAGGTGACCGCAGGCGCGCGCCTGAGTTTGAGCCTGGTGCAGGGATTTCAACGGATCCTCGGCAATCGCCTGATGGGGGGGATGGGTGGAGCGTTGCGCGCCGTGTCCGGCAAACGCATCCCGTTATGGAACCCTTACATGCCCGGTGGTGCGCCCAGGCTCTCCGCCGCACCCATCGTCCAACCAAGCGGCCGCAAAGTGGTCTATTTCCCCTCATGCATCACCCGCTCCATGGGCAGGACAGTCGGGGACGGCGAATCCATGGCCGTGACGGAAAAGACCACCAGCCTGCTGCTCAAAGCCGGATACGAGATCATCTATCCCGAAGCCATGGATGAACTGTGCTGCGGCATGGCGTTCGCCAGTAAAGGTTTTACTGAAGAGGGAAACCGCAAGGCCATGGAGCTGCAGCAGGCTTTGCTCAAAGCCAGCGAAGACGGCAAGCTGCCGATCCTCTGCGACATGAGTCCGTGTCTCTACCGGATGAAAGAGACGCTGGATAAAAAATTGAATCTTTTTGAACCGATCGAATTCACGCTGACGTTTCTGGCGCCTCATCTGACTTTCAACCGCCTAGCGGAAACCATTGCCATTCATCCGGTCTGCAGCGCTAAAAAAATGGGACTGGAAGCCAAGATGGTTCAATTGGCCTCTCTATGCGCTGAAAAAGTGGTGGCGCCGGAGAACAACTGCTGCGGTTTTGCCGGTGACCGCGGCTTCACTCATCCCGAATTGAACCGGCATGGGCTGCGGCGGTTAAAGGAGCAGCTGCCAGTTGACTGCAGCGGGGGGTACTCTACCAGCCGCACCTGCGAAATCGGTCTGTCGCTGCACAGCGGTCTGCACTATAAATCCATTCTGTACCTTGTCGACCGGTGTACAGAATCCAAGGCAGACTGAACGCTGTGTTTGAATAGCATCCTATCATAGGGAGAAGCCTCTTGCGTAAAGCCCGTCTCTTTATTCCGTTTTTGTTTTTTTTGTTCACCTGCTCACTGAACCGGCCGGTTGTTTTTTTTGTTTCACCGCAAGGTGATGATGCCTGGTCCGGACGAAAAACGCTCTCCCAATCGTCACAGCACGACGGTCCTTTTGCCACGCTGGAGAGGGCGCGCCAAGCGCTGCGCCAGGCAGGGGACCGGCCGCGGAGCGTGGTAATCGAGCCCGGAGTTTACAGCCTGACCAAAGGCCTGGTGCTGGACTCTTTGGATTCCGGCACGAGCCGGCATCCGGTGGTCTGGCGGGCATCCGGCAAAGTGCAGCTGGTCGGCGCACGTGTTGTGCAAGCGTGGCAGCCGCTGCAAGAGTCCGCGCTGGTGAACCGGTTGCAGCCCGGCGCCCGAAGCGAGGTGCTGGTCATCGATCTGGATAAAGAAGGCATCGGTGAGGTTGCGGAGATGAGCCAGCGCGGTGGTCCGCCCCTGGAGCTGTTTTGTCATAACCAGCGGATGACCATGGTGCGTTTTCCCAACGACGGTTGGCTGTTGATCGCCGATGTTCCGCAGACAGGCGCGCAAAGATTTAATCAGGGCTTGGAGCGGGAAAAGCGATTCGACGGCGTTCCGGTGGGCCGTCATTACGGCCGCATTCGTTTTACGGAATCGGCGCCGGCGCACTGGTCAAAAGAAAATGAAACCTATCTGCACGGGTTCTGGACCTGGGATTGGAGCGATTCCTATCAAAAAGTGGCAGCCATCGATGCCGTGAAGAAAGAGATCACCATCGCTGAGCCGCATCATCACTACGGATACACAAAGAACCAGCGCTACTATTTTCTTAACATACTCGAAGAACTGGACAAGCCGGGCGAATGGGTGTTGGACCGCAAGAACCGGCGCATCTATTTTTGGCCGCCGCAACCGCTGCTGCCGGGAGATGTAAAAATCAGCGTGCTGTCCGAGCCGCTGCTGACCATGCAGAGTCTTTGTCATGTCGAGTGGCAGGGGATGGATTTCTGTCAGACTCTGGGCCAGGGCGTACTGGTGCGCGGTGGCAGCGACAACCGCCTCACCGGCTGCCGGCTCTATCAGACCGGCGGCGAGGCGATCACCCTGGATGGCGGCCTTCGCCACCAGGTGCAGGCGTGCGATGTGTTCGATGTCAGTTTGGCCGGCATTCTGCTTCGCGGCGGCGATCGCAAAACCCTGCAGCCCTCGGGTCATGAGGCGGTGAACAATCACATCCATCACTACAGTCAGTGGCTGCTCACCGGACAGTATGCCTTTTTTCTCGATGGCGTGGGCCAGCGCATAGCCCACAATCTGGTTCACGACGCACCGCATGAGGCGGTGTACCTGCGCGGCAACGATCATGTGATAGAGTACAACGAATTTCACGATATCTGTCAGCAGACCGGCGATGCCGGCGCGCTTCATACCGGCCGCAACTGGACCTGGCGCGGCAACGTCATCCGCTTCAACTATTGGCATGATCTGAAAGGGCCGGGATTGCATGGGGTGGCCGCTGTGTATCTCGATGACTGGGGCAGCGGCTTTCATGTGTACGGCAATCTGTTTTACCGGGCCGGCCGCGCTACGCTGATCGGCGGCGGCCGCGACAACCTCGTCGAGAACAACGTCTACATCGATTGCCAACCGTCGTTGCATCTGGATGCACGCGGACTGGGCTGGGCCAGCTATTATTTCAATGGAACCTATCCCACTCTGTTCGAGACCTACCGGGAGATGAACGCAGACCAACCGCCCTACAGCGTCCGCTATCCGGAATTGAAAAATCTGCTCAACGACGATCCCGCTGAGCCGAAAAACAACCGCCTGATCAACAATGTGAGCATGGGCGGCCGTTGGTTGGATATCTACGATTACAACGTGTGGAAGGCCGAATGGGCGACCCTGCGGGGCAATGTCTCGGCCGATACGATCATCTGCCGGCGCCGGTTGCCCCATCTGTCCGGTTGGGATCCCTATTATCTCAACATCGACTGGACGACGGGCTTTGAGCACCTGCGCGCCGATGACCCGCGGCTGGCGAGCGAATTCAGCGGCAATACCTTCCGCACGGCGCCTTTTATGGCGTTCGATCCGTCGGCGAAAAAACTCACCATCACCGATCCCATGCTCCTGCCGCCCGGATTTCAACTGCCGCCGTTGGAGAAAATGGGACTGCAGAGGAAAATAGAAAAGTAAGCAAGATTGAAAAGGAGATCTGTCATGTACAAAAAAGCAATGATCTGTCTGCTGGTTTTATGGATCGGCGCCGCTTGGGCGCAAACCTGGCAGCCCACCTGGGAATCGTTGGATAAACGGCCCACACCGCAGTGGTGGCTCGACGCCAAGTTCGGCATCTTTATTCACTGGGGCGTCTACTCGGTGCCCGCGTTCTCCAAAGTCGGTCAGTATTCGGAATGGTACTGGCACAGCCTGGTGCAGGGGCAGAAGGAGTATGTCGATTTTCATACGAACAATTACGGCCCGGGATTTCAATATGCGGATTTTGTCCCCCTATTCAAAGCCGAGCTGTTCAATCCGGATCAATGGGCGGATGTGTTTGAACGCTCCGGCGCCAAATATATTGTGCTGACCTCGAAACACCACGAGGGCTATACCCTGTGGCAGAACGAACAGGCTAATCGCTCCTGGGGCCGGCCCTGGAACTCGGTGGAGACCGGACCGCGCCGGGATCTGCTGGGCGATCTCACTACAGCGGTGCGCAAAACCAACGTGAAAATGGGCATCTACTACTCGATCTATGAATGGTACAATCCGATCTATCACAGCGATGTGAACACCTTTGTCGAACAGCACCTCTTTCCCCAGTTCAAGGATGTGGTGAACAAATACGCCCCCTCGGTGATCTTTTCCGACGGCGAATGGGACCACCCCAGTTCCACCTGGCGCAGCGAAGAACTGCTGAGCTGGCTGTTCAACGAATCTCCCTGCAAAGAGGAAGTGGTCATCGACGACCGCTGGGGCAAAGAGACACGGCACAAACACGGCGGCTATTACACCACAGAGTACGGATCCGGCCTGCCGGACGCCAGCCATCCCTGGGAAGAGTGCCGCGGCATCGCCCATTCCTTCGGCTACAGCCGGATGGAGACGCCGGACGATTATCAGAGCGACCAGTCGCTGTTGCTGATGTTGATCGACATCGTCAGTCGCGGCGGCAATTTCCTTCTCGACATCGGCCCCACAGCCGACGGCCGCATTCCGGATATCATGCAGGAGCGGTTGCTGCACATGGGCAGCTGGCTCAAGGTGAACGGCGAAGCCATCTATGGCACCACCACCTGGAAAAACTCTTGTCAATGGAGCAAAGGCAAGGTGCAAGAGGCGGAGCGGGGCGAGTACAAGAAAAAATACGACATTCTCGAATTGACCGTGGCGCCCAAACCGGGAATAGCCTACAAAGAGCTCTTTTTCACCCGCAAAGGCAATACCGTCTATGCCATCGCGCCTGAGTATCCCCAAAATCAGCTCGTCATCCGCGGTGTCAAACCCTCATCGAGCACAAAAATCCGCCTGTTGGGAACCGGCGAGGACCTCAAATGGCAGCTGAAAAAGGGCGAGATCGTCGTCAGCCTGCCCAATCTGATGTCCACTCCGCTGCGGCATCAGTATGCCTTCGCCTTTCGCATCAGCAACGTGGCGGAGTGAGGGCGTCGTGTCGAGTCACAGCATGACCCGGCGTGAGCGGCTGACGGCGACGTTTCAGGGCCGGCCGGTGGACCGGCCGGCGGTCTGTTTTTATGAGATCAACGGTTTGGACGAGAATCCGCTGGATGAATCTCCGTTCAATATTTTTTCGGATCCGTCCTGGTCGCCCCTGCTGGAGCTGGCGCGGGAAAAATCCGACCGGATCGTCCTGCGCGGCGTCGCTTTTAAGGAGAACCTGCCGGATCCGGTGGAGCCGTTTGCCGCTGTCACCACCGAGCAGACCGGCAGCTCTCTCTTTACCACTAAAACGATCACGGTGGCGGGCAGAACCCTGGTCAGCCGCACCCGCCGGGACGCGGACATAAACACCGTCTGGACTCTGGAGCACTTTATCCATTCCGTCGAGGATCTGCAGGCGTTGCTGCAGTTGCCCATGGAAACCCTCAAGGGCACGGCGGATCCTCAGCCCATTCTTACGGCTGAACAGGCCCTCGGCGATACCGGCGTGGTGATGATCGATACGCCGGATCCCATCTGTCTGGCTGCCGGGTTGTTCAGCATGGAGCTTTTTACCGTCATCGCTCTGACGGAGCAGGCGCTGCTGCATCGTCTGTTGGAAAAGCTGGCCGCGTTTTTATATCCCCTGACCGACGCCATTGCCGAGCAACTGCCGGGCCGCCCCTGGCGCATCTATGGTCCCGAGTATGCGGCACCTCCGTTTCTGCCGCCGCAGTTGTTTCGCGATTACGTGGTGCGCTATGATCAGCCGCTGATCGATGCCATCCATGCCGGCAACGGCTTTGCGCGGCTGCACGCACACGGCCGCCTGCGTGAGATTCTCGTTGACATTTTGGCCACCGGCTGCGACGGATTGGATCCGATCGAGCCGCCGCCGCAGGGAGATATGGCGCTGCATGAGGTCCGTCGCATCGCCGGACGGCAGATGGTGCTGTTTGGAAATCTGGAGGTGGCGGATATCGAAAACCTGCCCACCGCCCTGTTCGTCAAAAAGGTGGATGCCGCGCTGAGCGAAGGCGCCGGCGGTCAGGGGCGCGGATTCGTGCTGATGCCTTCCGCCTGTCCCATCGGCCGTAAACTAAAGACCCGCAGTCTGGAAAATTACCGCTGCATGGTGAAAAGGGCAGAGGCTTTTGCTGCGCGCTGAGCCGGCTGTGTGCGCGACCGCTGCGGACAGCCCTGGCTGCAGGCATCGACAGCAGGAGTGGGAGAACGCTGTAGGCACGACGGCCGCAGGCGAAAAATCAGCTTGCTTTTAAGCTGTGCCCGTTCTAATTTCACTATTAACCATAAAGGAACGACGCGTGTCTATTCATAGAAACATCTCCCGGCGCCGGTTTTTTCAGTCCATGGCAGCTCTCTCCGCACCGGTGCTGGTTCCAGGATCGGCCTGGAGCCGGGCTAACACCGTTCTGCCCAACGATCGCATCACCCTTGGATTCATCGGTGTCGGTAAACAGGGTTATTATCTTTTGCGCGGCTTTTTGCAGCATAGGGCGAGCCGCATCGTTGCGGTGTGCGATGTCGATGCCCTAAAGCTCAGCCGCGCCAAACGCACGGTCGAAGAGTTCTATGCCAAGGAGAGCGGTCTTGCGGGCTGTTTGGCTTTCACCGATTACCGGGAGCTGCTGCAGCGCAGCGACATCGACGCGGTGGTGATCGCCACGCCGGATCACTGGCATGCGCTTCAGGCCATTCAGGCCATGCGCCTGGGCAAGGACGTCTATTGTGAAAAGCCGTTGTCTCTCACCATCGGCCAGGCGCGACAGATGGCGGATGAGGCGCGCCGCTGGGGCCGGGTGTTTCAAACCGGCAGCATGCAACGGTCCGATGACCGCTTTCGTTGCGCCTGCGAACTGGTGCAGAACGGCTACATCGGCCGGGTTAAACATGTGCGCGTCAGCGTGGCCACTGGGTTTAAAAATCATCCGGTCGATTGCGATCTGCCCGCCGAAAAAATTCCGCCGGAGCTGGAGTGGAATCTCTGGCTGGGCCCAGCCCCTTACCGGCCCTTCAACGCCATTCTTGCGCCTCCCATCAGTTTTGACGGCTTTCCCAGTTGGCGCGATTATTACGATTACTCCGGCGGCGGCATGACCGACTGGGGCGCCCATCATTTCGACATCGCTCAGTGGGGATTGGGCATGGATCACAGCGGGCCGGTGGAGATCATTCCACCGGACCAGAAAGAGTTCAAATACCTCACCTATCGCTATGCGACCGGCACGCTGATGACCGCTGATTTTGAAAGCAATGTCATCCTCTTCACCGGCACCGAGGGCGTCGTTGAGGTCAACCGCGATTATCTCAAAACACAGCCGGCCCATCTTGCGGCGGTCCGCATCGGCACTCATGAAACACATCTTGCCCGCAGCTCCGATCATGCCGCGGACTGGCTCGACTGCATTCGCAC
>CAZKQR010000093.1:0-12668 GCA_964554965.1 uncultured Cytophagia bacterium
GACAGGAAAGAATGTTGGTCTCTTCGTCGCTGGTGACCGCAATGTAACTGTCCATCTCCATGATGCCCTCCACCGCCAGCAGATCGAGATCCGTGCCATCGCCGACGATGATCATGGTGCGCTGCAGCTCTTCGGCGATGCGTTGGCTTTTTTCCCGATTGGATTCCACCAGTTTCACCTGGCAGCCGTCCTCTTGCTCCAGCTCGGCCGCCACCATGCGGCCTACCCTGCCGCCGCCGAGGATCATCACCTTGGCGATTTTCTCCTCGCTCTTGCCGAGGATTTCCAGCAGATGCGGCACCAGTTCGGTCTTGGTGATGAAAAAAAGCTGATCGCCGCGGATCACGCGATCCTCGCCCCCGGGGATGATGGTCTTGTTGGCGCGAAAGATGGCCACGATGCGGAACAAAAGATCCGGATTCTGCTGATCGATCTCCTGCAGCGTTTTGTTGAGGATGGGGGAGGAGAGGTCGAGACGCACACCGATCAGCTGAACCCGGCCCTCTTCGAATTCGATCACATCGGTGGCTGCGGATCGTTTGGTGAGCCAGACCAACTCGCGCGCCGTCTCGCGTTCCGGGTGGATGATGAAATCGATGCCCAACGCCTCCTTGCCGAGCAAGGCGTTTTCCTGGCTGAATTCCGGGTTGCGCAGCCGTGCAATTTTGATCTTCACTCCGGCTTTGGCTGCCGCCAGGCAGGCGAGAATGTTCACCTCATCGTTGGGGCTCACCGCCACCAGCATATCGCAGTTTTTCAAGCCCGCCTGTACGAGCAGAGCGGGCGATGCCCCGTCTCCTTGGATGACCATGGCGTCCAAACTGTCCATGGCTTTGCGGCAGACCGCGGCATCTTTTTCTATGACGGTAACGTCGTGGTCCTCGGAACTGAGGTACTCACAGATATAGGCGCCGACCAGGCCGGCGCCGATGACAATCACTTTCATGCTCTCTGATGTAACTCCTTCAACGTTAAGTGCTCTTTTCGAAACCGTCGTTTCGCGCATCATCGGACAAAGAGCCGCTCTTAATCCCTTAAAATTTAGGTTTTATTTGCTGAATTCGCAAGCGATTTTCAACCAAGCCGCAATGGGATGCTTCTATTTCGTCTTAACGGCCTTTGGCGACGAGGCCGGCGGACCCTCTCTCCTTGGCCATGTCGTTACCTCTGCGCCGATCAGAACCGCGCTCCGCCGGGCAGATGGATGGATGCCGGTCTGGAGTTGCATTACCGCTTGCTTTTCGTCTGTGCTTTGGCTATTTTGATTTCACAGGCAGGGGGAAGGCCTCTGTTGTCCGGGTGCTCATCTTTCCGCTGAGGACATTCTTGAAAGAACTCCGGCCTCTGTTTTTTTCCTGCATCGTTCTTTGCGCCGGTGAACTCACCGCCGGCCAGAGCGACACGCTATTCCCCAAACGCACGGATCCCCTGCATGTCCGGATCGGGCGGTACGAACAGATCGCGCGCACCGATCACTGGAACGAAGGCCTCATATTGCCCCGCGTCATTTTTCCTCCAGCCGGACTCGATCGTCCGGTGATCGGCGGCCATGCCGACGCTCTGGACGAGACCGGCCACCTCCTCGTCGGCTATTGCTATAAATATGCGGTTACCAAAGATCCGGCGGACCGGGCTGTGGCCGATCAGCTCTTTGACGGCATTGCCAGGCTGGAAACCGTGACCGGCGTTCCCGGTTGGATCGCCCGCAGTTACTACCGCAGCGATGGCCCGCTCTGGCATGAGTCGGTTCTCTGGTATCCCATGGAATGGCACGCGTCTTTGTCCATGCCCGGCTATCGCTGGATGGGAGATCTGAGCTCTGATAAATTCACCTCCCTGTTTTATTCTCTCGGCATTTATTGGGAACTCTGCGCCGATGCGGTGCATCAACAGCGAGCGGCAGACCTGCTCGATCGCTTTATCGGCCGCGTGATCGACGACCATTTCAGATTGGTGGATCTCGACGGCAAGATGACGCTTTGGGGCAACTTTTGTCCGGACCTGCCGCATCAACCGCTCAACTCGCTCGAGATGCTGGCAGGACTCAAAGTCTGCCACCGCCTCAGCGGCAAGGCACGGTTTGATCAGGCCTATCGCATGTTGATCGACCGCTATCATTACGACGACCATCAACTGGAAGCCAAGGTGATCTGGCCGCAGGAATGGCGCAACCGCTGGGATGACAACCATGCGGCGAAATCTCTGTACATGCTCCTGCGCTATGAGAAGGACCGCTCCTTGCTCATCAAATACCGGATGAATTTGAATCGCCACTGGTCTGTCTGGCGCACCCATGATTTCAGCTTTGAATGCGACGCTCTGTATGTTCTTCTCTATCAGGCGCTCACCGGCGAAAACGTCCTCACGGCCGAACGGATCGAGGCTATCAAGGATCTTTGGGGCTTTGAGCGGCGTGAATCTGAATTCAAAATTCCCAGCGCCCACGGGGTGAGGCGGGTTCTCTCGATGGAGCAGAAAAGCAATTGCACGGTGATCCAGACCTATTGGTTCGGCCGGTATTACGGACTCATCGATCCGACTTGGTGATAACAAACTGTACGGCCGGCCGCCCATTGGCTTAAGCCGGTCCTTAGAGCACACACCAGTTTAAACTGCTGACCTGTTTCAGGAAATCGCCTATGAAAAGAGCCTCCGGTTTTCTTACCATTCTTTTTTTGTCGGCCTCCGTGTGGGCCGATGGACCGCGAACGATGGACGTGAGCCAGGGGTGGAAGTTCAGGCCTGAGCCGGCCGGGCCCATGCCCGCCTGGCAGAGCGCTTGGGTCGCTGACACAGACTGGGCGGTTTTGGAAGCCGGCCGCTGCTGGGAGGAACAGGGCTTTGCCGGCACCGACGGATTCGCCTGGTACCGCAAAGAGATTAACGTGCCCGCTGAATGGGCGGGCCGGCCGGTATGGCTGATCCTGGGCGCGGTGAACGACGCGTTCAGCCTCTATTGCAATGCGCAGCCGGTGAACGTCTTTGGCGACGACAGTCGGAACAGCGTGGCCAACCTTCCGTCTCTGGCGAATCTGCAGCCCTTTCTCAAACCCGGTCGCACAAATGTGCTGGCGTTGCGCGTATGCGACTGGGGCGGCAGCGGCGGCATCTGGCAACCGCCCTGTCTGCTTACGGTGGACGAGACCGTGATCGATCGCTTCCCCTTGCTCTTTTGTCATCGTGGACCGGATGCGAACAGGATCGAGGCGGTTTTGAACCTCACGCAGCTGGGCCGGAACTGGGACCGGTGCCGGGCAGAGTTTTCGCTGGCCGAGGCTGCGACCGACCGGATACTGCGGCGCACCTTGCATACACTGAGCGACGATCCGGGCGTGCTTTGTGAAAGCTTTGTCCAGCCGGCCGATGTCCGCTGCCGCCTGACCGCCCGGCTGTTCTCGCCGAACAACGCGGTGCTGCTGGAACGCTCACGATCCGTTGAGCCCCAGGCTGATCCGGCCGTTACTGAGCCGGGATTCAAAGTGCTGAACAACTTGGTCGCCGAACTGCTTCGCCGGCCTCTTGCGCCGGGGACGGCGCTTACGGCGCCGTTTCACAATCCCCGTGACGGCTGGATTTTTTTCGCGCTGCCGGGCCTTTCGGACCGAGTGAAAGCAGAGGTGGACCAGCGCGTTCCATTGAAATGGCGACTGAATCCCCTGGATCGCACGCCGGAGGCCATGCTCTTTCTATCCAAAGGCACGCACACGCTGCAGCTGAGCGGACTCGAGAGCGGAGAGCTGATCGTTCGCGCGGTGCCGGAGATCATCTTTAGCCAGTATCCGAGCACGCCGCATCTCGAACCTTTTGGGCCCTATGACTGGGGCTTTTTAACGCGTCATGTGCTCTCGCAGGTGAACACTCTTGTGACCGGTGAGGTTCCGGATCATTTGGCAGAGTGGCAGGAGGAGGGACGCAAGTGGCTGGTCCATGCCTCCCTGCCTGGGCTTGGCGAAAAAATTCCACCGACGGTCGCGCAGGTCTACGACACCTGGGCATTGAACCCGGGCGTCACACAGCCCGAGCTCGGCGGTATCATCGTCGATGAGTTCATGCTCAACTCCAGCGAGCTCTATCAGCCATGGACCGAGGCGATGGTCCGGTTGCATCAGCATCCCGGCTTTGCCGGAAAACAGTTTTATGCCTATTGCAACGATCTCTTTCAGAATCCCTATCTGCCGGCCTTTAACTTCAGTCAGTCGCTTTTACTCCACAAGGGACGGTTTGCCCTGGAACGCTATTTGCCGCTGCCGGCCACAGAGGCCGAGGCCCGCATGCAGTTCGACAAAGAATTCCGCCATGCAGTCCTAGTCGGCGGTCACCAGCTGCCTGGATTGAAAGAGCATCTGGTGATTGTCCTAGGCTACATGTCCGATCCGCCGGAGATGCTCAACCGCCTGCCGCAGGTCAATTACAAGGCGTTCATCGATATGCAGCTGCACTTTCTCGCCACGGATCCTGCGATGAGCGGCTTGTTCGGCATTCAAGAGTATTTGTCGAGCTATGCGGATGAGGAGGTGCTGCGCTGGGCCCATCGTCTGTTCCGGCACTATGGCATTGAAGGAAAGCGGACTCGCTTCACTTCAGAGCCGTACCTTTTGCCGCATATCAAGAATCCGGATTTTCTGGACGGAATGGAAGGTTGGCACGCGGAACCGGCTGAGAGCGGCGCCATCCAGCCGGGAAAACTGGAAGGTTTCAGCTGGCTGCAGGGGCGCTACCCGCGCATGGCCCAGGGCGATCAGGGGATGCTGTTCAAACGGTCCGGCCGCGGAGCGAACCGGCTGCATCAGCGCCTGCAAGCCCTGCAGCCAGGCCACTGGTACTCGGTCAAGCTGATCTCCGCAGACATCCGTCACCTGGAGGTGAAACAAACGCTGGGATTGGCCGTGCAACTGGACCGCGTCCACTTGGATTCGACACGCAGCTTTCACACTGTTTTCCCCAGCAATTACGCGCATACGTTCGGACCCTATCATGCGGGTCATCCTGCCTGGATCAATTATCAGCGGATCGTTTTTCAGGCCTTGGAGCCGTCGGCTGAACTGACCATCTCTGACTGGCGGGGCGACACGCCCGGCGGCCCGGAAGGGCAGGAGATCCTTTTCAATTTCATTGAAGTGAAGCCCTATTTCAGAGAAGAATAAAATAAAAGGAGCGTCTGAAAAATGAAGTTCAGAATCTTGGCCATCGCCGTGCTGATCGGCTCAGTTCATTTGCAGTTGTTCGCGCAGTCGGCCGGAAGAGAAAATTTCGACCGCGACTGGAAGTTTCATCTCGGCGATGTGGCAGGCGCCGAACAAGCCTCCTTTTCCGACCAGAGCTGGCGAAGTCTGGACGTGCCCCATGACTGGAGCATTGAAGGCGCATTCAAACCCGATCATCCCTCCGGCCATCAGGGCGGCCTGCTGCCCGGCGGCATCGGCTGGTACCGTAAGACGTTCCTGCTTTCCTCTGTGGAGAATAAAAAATTTTATATCGTCTTTGACGGCGTCTACAAGAACAGCACGGTCTATATCAACGGACAGCCGCTGGGCGTCCGGCCCTATGGGTATGCCACCTTTCAATACGATCTGACCGGTCAGGTGCACGCCGGCGAAAACGTGCTGGCGGTAAAAGTGGACAACTCGAAGCAGCCGGATTCCCGCTGGTACACCGGCGCGGGGATTTACCGCCATGTGTGGTTGATCAGCACCACGCCCCTCCATATCCTTCCCTGGGGCACCTTTGTAATGACGCCCCAAGTCTCCCGGCGGGAGGCGCAGGTCCAGGTGACGACCCAGCTGGCCAACGACGGCCAGGAGGATGTGGATCTGCTGCTGGTATCCTCGATTGTAGATGCGGACGGCAAACGGGTCGCATCGCAGCGGCAAACCATCCGTTCGGCCGCCAGATCTGTCCAGACGGTGGATACGCGGATTCGAGTGAAAGCACCCAAACTGTGGGATGTGCAGAACCCGAACCTGTACCGGCTGACCAGCGAGGTTTTTAAAGGCTCAGAGTTGACGGACGCCTATGTCACGCCGTTCGGCATCCGTTCCATCGCCTGGAAATCGGACAGCGGCTTTTATCTGAACGGCGAAAACGTCATCATTCTAGGCGTGTGCAACCATCATGACCTGGGCTGCCTGGGCGCTGCGATCAACCACCGGGCCCTGCAGCGGCAGCTGCAGCTGCTGAAATCCATGGGCTGCAACGCCATCCGCTGCAGCCATAATGTGATGGCGCCCGAACTGCTGGACTTGTGCGATCAAATGGGCTTTCTGGTTATGGACGAAGCGTTTGACAGCTGGTACATCGGCAAAGATGCAGCGCCTTATGGCTTTCAGAATTACTTTGGCGAATGGCATGAGCGAGAGACCGTCGATATGGTTTTACGCGACCGCAATCATCCCTCGGTCATCCTCTGGAGCATCGGCAACGAGATCAAGGAGCAGTGGTTTCCCGGCAGCACCAACGGCGGCGAGATTGCGCGCAAACTGGTCCGTCTGATCAAACAATACGATCCCACGCGCTTTACCACCTCTGCGTTTAATTTTATCCGTGAGGCGGATGAAAAGGGGATGACCGCTGCGGTGGATGTGGTGGGATTCAATTATTCCATCGATCTGTACGATGAGATCCGAGGCAAGCATCCGGACTGGTTCTATATCGCCAGTGAAACCACTTCCCAGTTCGACAGCCGGGGCGTGTATCACTTTACCCTGGACACGCTGGTCAAAACGTTCCCGGATTATCAGGCCTCTGCTTTTGACGAGGACGGCGGCGGAACGACTCATGAGAAGGCGTGGCGGGCGGTCAAGGCGCGGCCCTGGCTGGCGGGATTGTTCGTCTGGACCGGATTCGATTACATCGGCGAGCCGTCGCCCTATCAGAATTTCAGCGTCAGCTCTTATTTCGGCATTCTGGATCTGTGCGGTTTTCCCAAGGACGCCTTTTATTTTTATCAAAGTCAATGGACCGATGAACCGATGGTGCATCTTTTGCCCCATTGGAATTGGCGGCCGGGACAGAGCGTGGACGTGATCGCTTATACCAACTGTGAGGAGGTGAGGCTGTTCCTCAACGAGCAGCCTTTGGAGGTGAAAAAAATGATGCCGGAGAAGAAATTATCTTTGCGCTGGACCCTGCCCTTTGCAGCGGGGATGTTGCGGGCGGAGGGATTTCGCGATGGCCGTCTGGTTGCGGTGGACACGGTGCGCACCGCAGGGGATGCGGCTCAAATAGTCTTGTCGGCTGATCGCGGCCGACTGCGCGCCGACGGCCAAGACCTTTCGTTTATCACGGTGAAAGTAACCGACGCGGACGGCACGCTTTGTCCTACAGCGGATCATTTAGTCCTGTTTGAGATCGCCGGCCAGGGAAAAATCGCCGGGGTCGGCAACGGCGATCCGGTGAGCCGGGAGTCCTGCAAGGGCAGACAGCGGCATGCATTCAACGGTCTGTGTCAGGTGGTGCTGCAGAGCACGGATACGAAAGGCCGAATCGAATTAAAGGCGTCGTCGCTGGGATTGAAGGATGCGAAAATAACCGTGCTTGCCGAATGAGCCTTTCATGCAAAGGTCTGTTCGCCCAGGCGTCCTGTTCAGGGTAAAAACTGCAGATTGGTCATTGGCCGGCCGTTGGCATCGGTAAAGCGCATGAACAGTCCCCACATTCCCGCCCGGTTGTAGACTTGCATCACAAAGCGGGATTTTCCCGCCGGCAGCGTCAACGGCAGGACCTCTTTATCGTACTCTAAACCGCGCACACCCTGGAACCGGTACACCTCTTTGCCGTTCAGGCGGATGATTGCGTCATCATCGGAACAAAAAAGCAGGTGTACGGGCTGCTCTGCCGGGCTGATCACATCGCATACCGCATAGGCCATGCAGTTTCGCACCAGGTCATGGGCGCCGTAAAAAGAGGTGAATCCCATGGCGCCGCAGGTGGATTCTCTTTTGCGCCAGCCGGACTTGCCGAATTTGGTCGAAAGGACGGCGTTCAAATCCACGGCGTCATCCGGCGGAAAATGCGCGTCGAGTCCTTGATTCAGAGTGTCGGCAAAAGGGGCGATCACATACCAGGCCGGCACCACGCCGTGCAGCGGGCGGGGCTCTTGCCAATGGCCTTGCGGCTGAATGCGCTTTTGTTGCATCGATTCGGTCTCGGGCCGCACGTGCAATCCGCCGCTCTCCAGTATCTCTTGATGGGCTTTGGTGATGACCTGTTCCAGGTCCGGCCGATCAGCCCACCCCGGCAGATCCTTGGCGCGAGTGATAAAGGCGACGAGGCCACTGGCTCCTTCGCGGACAAAATCCTCGAGCTGCTCGCGAAGCTGTTCCGCAGTGGGCACTCCTTGGCCGGTCTGGGCGATAGAGCCATCAAAAGCCTGATAGATGCCCACAAAGGGAATGCCCGGAACGCGGGCGCGTGCGGTGGTCAACATGCGTTGAACTTCCTGGCTGGTCCGCTCGCGCTCGTAACGTCTGGTGCTCACGGGATACCAGTAGATGAACATGATGTCGCAGACGCCGGGCGCCAGGTTGACGATGGAGCCGGCATCGCCAAATCCGGCGCAAACCGGATGCCGGCCGTCGGGATCGGCTTTTTGTACGGTTTGATACAAGGCCCGCAGGGCAGAGACCGCATCGCCGGGGCTGTCATCGAGCACATAATAGCCAAAGAGATTCGGCGAATCCTTGACGCGCTTCACCTGGTCTGCGCACGCCTGCGGCCAGAAGAGAATGGTCCCTTCCTGATGCGCAGCCGGCTGCGTGCCGCCGTACCCCCGTTGGCAATTGATCAGAGCGGAGGAAGTCAGGCTTTCATAGTAAATCAACTCATCGTCGATCTGCACGATAGGGACATCCTGCGCGGCCGGCTGACGCTCGCAAAAGAGCGGAATCGTTGTCTGTTGGGCGGTTACCGGTTCCGCCAGTTTGACGCCGTGATATACGGTGTTGGTCAAATGATACAATACCTTGATGCCGTGGTTCCGACAATAGGCGCCTTCGGTCGTGTTAGGGTTCAGCTCGTTTTCATCGCCGAAGATGACGTTCATGCCGGCGGCATGGATTTTTTTCAGATCCTCCATTCTGTCCGTTCCGCCCATGTAGGTGCCGAGAATGGGCTTCCCGTCGATGCGCCAGGGTATTGAATGCAACTTTATCAAGGAACCCTGGTCAGTCAATACGCTGCGCTCTAGCGGCCGGGCTGCCGCTGAGGTCGAGCCGCCGGATGGATTGTGGGCAGTCTCGGAGCGCTTGGCGCAGCCGACGCCGCCGGCGCTGACAAGAAAAAGAGAGGCTGAAAGAAAAAATGACGCCAAGCCGGCCGTCGTCCGGACCGAATGTCGCAGCCAGACGGGTTTTGTGCAAGTCGGGGTAGTTTTTTTGTTCATTTGCAAGAGTCCTGTTGGTTATGTGGTATGGTCAGGGCCGGCCGGTAAGCGATCGAACCGGCAGTAGAGAAAAGTTGAGTCGAGCAGGGAATGCCGGCCAGTGAGAGAATATAACTTACTTGCAGGTGAATAGCAACAGGATATGCTGCGGCCTGAGGAGTTTTGTTTTCATGAAGGTTCATTTTTAATGCAGGAAGGAGCGCGGCATGAGAATGCGAGGATTATTCTTCAGCATGTTGTTCGTCGGATTATTGTTGACCGCAGCAATGCTGGACGGTGCTGTGGAATCGATGCCGGCCGAGCGCCGTCCCGGAAATCGACACCTGGAGTTGCCGCAAGAACCGCGGCAACATCTCGGGTCGGACCGTTTTCCCACAGGCGCCCCTCTTGGCAAACCCGGCGCCTGTCTGACCTACCTTAACAGACAGAGCGAACTCGCCGCCACCACGGTGCGGAAATGGATACTCACCCTGGGGCCTTGCGAAGGACAGCCGCAATGGCTGCACCTGCAGGCGGTCAAAGAAAACGGTGAAACCTTTCAACTCTGGCTGCTGTGCACCGACTATCCGTCCTCAGAGCGCAAAACCGCAGAGACGGAGATCCTCCGCTATATCGTGCAACTCGGCCGGCGGCCGGCAGTGGAATATCAGGTCCAGCGGAACGCGACCGCCATTCTCCCTGCTACCGGCGCTTGGAGGTTTTTGCTGCCCCGGACCGAAAAGCATAGCAACCCGTTTGCCAAAGCGGAGAAAAAGCTGAATGCTTTGGGACACGTCTATCGTTTGGCGAGCAGCCGTTCTGGCGCGATTTGGGTTCCGCCGGCGGCGGCGCAGGTGATCCGGCTGAATCCGGATCTGCTCATCGGCGTGCCGAGCAACACGCGGCAGAAGGATCCCACCCGCCGGTACGATGAATCCGATTATGAGTATGTGCGCCTGACGCAGGCGGATTATGCCGAGATGATATCTGCGGGATTCAATTGTTTTCGTGTGGATGTTGATCAGGTCCCCTGGATTCAGGTGGCGGATGTTTACTATTGGGGTGTGGGCGGCGCGGACCTGGCGTTCCCCGAGGATCTTTACCGCAGCAACTATATCGGACCGGCGCTGTTTTTCGATGAGCCCATGGTAGCTACGCGCGACCGAAGCGTGCGGCCGAAATTAGAAAAAAATCCTCCACTGCGCAAAGCGTTTTCTCCGGCGCTGTTTTTGGAAGAATTTAAAGAAAGGTTTCACAAAACCAAATATGAAGAGGCGCCGACCTTGCTGGTAAAGGGGCTGGCCGCGCGGCCGGAGGTCGATCTCGGGGCGATGGATTTCTTGCAGCAGAACCTCTATTCCTGGGAGACCATGGTCAGTTCGGCCCTGTACCAGCTTGCGGAAGGCGGGACCGCGCCGCCCTATGCCATGGTGTTCGAGCCTCCGGGTCGCTTCGGCAGCAGGCGCATTCTGCCGGAACTGAACATGTGCTTTGATTGCCAATTCCCGGTGAACAGCCCCGGCAACCTGAGCGCTCTGATCTATGGCTTTTTGCGCGGAGCGGCCCGCGTCACTGATAAACAGTGGGGCGTCAGCATCTATGGAGCGGTCGATCGTGCGGATTCTTTTTGGTTTCTCACTCACGCCTATGACCTCGGCGCCACACTTTTTTTCTTTTGGGACAACTATCAGCTGGCCTGCGTGCCCTATCCGGAGGCCCTGGCGTTGACCCGGCATCTGAATAGGCACGCAAAAAATTTCCCTGACCGCGATCTGTCGCGGTTAAAACGGGCTGCAGAGGTTGCCATTCTTTTGCCGGCCGGTTACAATCTGGGCCATGTCCATATGGGGCGTGGGTCGTTCAGCGGCCTTCCGGAGCTGAACATGGAACGCACCAACAGCTATGGCGTCCCCTATCGACAAGTCATGAGCAATTTTCTGAAGGAGATAGAGCGCTGCCTGCGTCTTGGCGTGGAGGCGGATTTGTTGTGGAATCTGGATAGCCTTTCCCTGACGGATTACCGCGAGATCGTCTATGTGGAGGAAACGGGCCGGGTACGGGTCAAGTCCGACGGCCGCGAACAAGTTTTCGATTCAGCGCGCACACCGGAGCGGCCGGCGGGCCTTGCGCCGCAATTATCGGCGAGCCTCAGCATGGTTGCCAGCGTGACGCCGGCCCTCGTGACGGCGCGGGCCCGTGTGATCGAAGGATCGGCGCCGGTTTTCTATACCCCCGGGGCTGATAAGCGAGGGGTGTATCACAACACCTATGTGCTCTGGGAGCTTTATGGTCCGGAGGTGGAGGACTATTCCAACCTGTGGTCAGAGTCCTGGAATGCCGTGGTTGTGGAAAAAAACGGCGTTGCGGAGGTTGAAATAAAATTCACCATCAGACGCCCCGGAACCTATCGCCTGCGCGCAGCCACTGCGGACCTGGCGGGGAGAAGCGCTGTGGCCTGGCAAACGATCTCTATTGCGCGCTAGGTTGCGGACTGTTGTACCAATCGCGCTCTCTGCACGGCGACGGCCAATGTGTGCACAGCCGGCAAGCAGGCTGATGAACAGGAGCGGAATGGTGCGCGCGCACTATTTTGCCTGAGCAAAAACCGGTTATTATTTTGATGATCATTAAAGGATCAACCATGAAGACGAAACTCTTTTTTCTCATTTTCCTTGTCAGCGCGGCCGGCGGCCGGCTGGGCGCCCAGTCTGCAGGCCGGGAGTGTTTTGATGGCCATTGGAAATTCCATTTGGGCGACCCGCCCCTTGCTGAACAACCCGACTTTCCGGATCAGGAGTGGCGCAATCTGGATCTACCCCATGACTGGAGCATCGAAGGGGATATGAAGCCGGACCATCCCGCCGGCGTGTTAGGCGCTTCTCTGCCCGGCGGCATCGGCTGGTATCGCAAGAGCTTTACAGTCGACCGCTGCGCCGGCAAACACCGATATATCACCTTTGACGGCGTTTACATGAACAGTACGGTGTTTCTCAACGGCCACCGGCTGGGCTGCCGCCCTTCCGGCTATACCACTTTTCATTATGATCTGACGCCCTTTCTGAAAGATGGCTGGAATGTCATCGCTGTGCGCGTCGACAACTCGCTGCAGCCCAATTCCCGATGGTATTCGGGATCCGGCATCTACCGTCACGTTTGGCTTACGACCACCTCGTCGGTACACATGGACCCATGGGGCCCGTATGTGACTACGCCGCGGGTTTCCGCTGCCTCGGCTGCAGTGCAGATCGAGACCGCTCTGGTCAACCAGAGCCATACAAAAGCCAACCTTCGCCTCGAGGCTGCCATTCTC